>CAYUTR010000433.1:0-3542 GCA_964447465.1 uncultured Chryseobacterium sp. | reverse complement strand
AATAATGAACTCTGCCGGGCGAACCACAGCTAGTCCAATCTGGACGATGAGGCGACCTTCAAGGATGTCCAGAGCAGTCATTGTTTCTCCTAGACCTACCTTTACAAAGAATGCCTGTTCGGGTTTGCTACCAGCCAGCCCGCCGTCACGCCAAACTGTTGTAAGAAAACTGCTGATCATTCCCTGAATACGTAACCAAGTTCCTTTGTCATTCGGCTCGAAAACCGAGAACATCGTTGCTTTCTTGCACGAATCTTCGATAAAGAGAAAAGTTCTGCGAACGCTGATGTAACGCCATTCGTTGCTATTTCCATCTAATGTGCGCGCTCCCCATACGAGGTTTCCGCGACCCGGGAACTTGCGAATAACATCAATGGACTTTCCTGAAGTCGCATCGACATTTAAATCGCTCTGATCTGAGTCCTTAATAGTTCTGTTTAAACTATCAACGAGATTGACGCCTACATTTGCAGGAGCTTTCCATACCCCTCTTGCAGTATCTACAGCACAATAAATTCCCGCCATTGTAGATGAAGGGTAAAGTTCTAGTGCGATTGCATCAACAGCAGACTTAATTCTGTTGTAAAGTGCTTTGTCCGGAGAAATACCAAGAGGTCCCAACGTAACTGTTGCACCTGTGCCAGTAACAGGAATGGTAGTCGGAGTACCAGCTGTTACGGCAGTGATTCTTGCTGCAGCTGCACCCGTTGTCGTAGCGATGAACAGGGCACTTAGTGCGGCGTTTGCATTTATCGCAGCAGCTAAGCTCGCACCCGTAAACGCAGTGGAAGTTCCTGAAGTTCCCAGCGGAATACCACCGATAAAAAATGCATTCGGTGTGATCGAAGTAATAGCGGTGAGATCCGTGTACGTTATTACCCCATTATTGATCACACTCAAGTTTGTATTGCCAAAAAGTTGTATGCTAGCGGGTAAATTAACAGCAGTAGCGTTGACAGAAATCGCGGAATCAACATAGTTGTATCGAAGTGATGAATCAAATGAAGGATAATAGGCCGCACCATAACTTAGATTATTTGCACCCACGGTGTTGTCTCTAAATCGGTCGGCATCATTTGCAATGTTGTTCGTAGCTGGAGTACCTCCATCATAGACTTCAACATCAACAAGTGAAAAGCGATCTTGCATTTTTGCACAATGTGCTAGCATGGCATTATATACAGCACCGCGATCATTGTTGGGTGTGATCGCAAGCAAAATAGCCTCAGGTGCAACAAGCATTGTAATTTCATCTACCTGTTCCGCCTTTAATATAGCAGCAGTAAAATCTGCCGCAGCCGGCGGGGTTGCAGTAAACAGGCCAGTTGAAACGATATAGCATGGCCCTCCCCCGTTGGCAAAATACATCTGCAGGTTGTAATAAAGTCGACGAGGAGGAGTGGTAGTTGAGAGACTTGCATCAATGTCTACGTTTGCGCCAGACAGAACTGCTGCAAATGTTTCAGCATCCGCCAAACCAAACTGTGATTCGAACTGAAGCAGTGATTCAATATGAACAGGATTTGTGGGAAAGGATGTAATAGTTACACCACCAATCACAGCTTTCTCTGTATATCCCATAAAAAGCGGTACAGACGTAGGTACGGCCGCGACCGACGCCGGGAATCTTGGTATTTCTTCAATGTAGACACCTGGTGTCTTTGGAAATAGTGCCATGTTATTTACGATTTGTTATTTGTGAGTTATGATTTGTGTTTTTGTGTAGTTCTTTTCAAACGCAATGCGCGTAGAGAATTTCTCCTGTGTTTATCTAGCTGCTGTTCACTCCGGGTTTGCTCATGGGTTAAACGTAAACGTAGATTTCTGAAATGTTAGGCAAAGGAGTCAATGGCGGCGATTGTCCGAGACGATATTGATCTGAATCCGTGCCTACCGGATTTGCGTTCGGAAGATTACTCAGTAACTTTGCGTTCGCTGGTTGACTGAACAAATTGATACTTGCTATAGGTTTCTCTTTGAACGGAAAGTCTGACTGTGAATCAAAAATGACTGTTCTCAATCCATTGATTGCAATGTCAGGATCTGGTTTTCCTAATTGCTGACTGAATACCGGTGGAGGTTCAGAGGCGTTGAAGATTATGCCGCCGCCGCTTTCATCCTTAATTTGTAGACTGTTCGCAGTGAAAAAATTTGTATCAAGATTTTCTATTACAACATAGTAACGCCATTTCACCGAGCGAACATTGAAAGTATAATCAAAAGTGAACAAATCCTGCGGTGCGCCAATTGTTGTGTACAACTGATCAATATCCTCGTAAACAATACGCAGGATTCCAAAAGTATTTTGCGCAACAAGATCACCATCAACATAGAAATCATTCGAGTTAATCACAGTAGGTAGTCCACTTTCATACGCCTCGAGTACATAAAATCCCTTGGGTTGCTTTGATAGGTCAATCTCCGCACTATATGTATCCGTTATAGTGTTGCGCGCTATTCCAACAATGGTTTGAACAACGGGACCGGTAATACTGCCTGCCCTGACTTTAATGTCTGCGTCACCTGTATATGCAGTACTGCGCTTGAATGTGTAACCGAAAATCGGTGCACGCAGTGAATTCGCCAGTGTTGCGGTTAATGGCAGAGTATCAGGCGCAACCGGAGTGCTGTCTATAACTGCATTCAGCATAAAGAACTTTCCTGCTCCATACGTTTTGCTCCCCACGTTGAGATTGGAAACATTCAGAAAAAGATCAATGGATGCCACGTCCATGTGAAGTGAAAAAACAAATTCAGAATCATCATTCAACTTCACTAATGGTTCCTGCGCATTTGATGGATTGATGTAAGCCTGGTAAAACGTAGTAAATCCTTTCATCGTCGGCACAAAACGCATGCGACCACGCTTCATGAGATCATTACACTCTTTTGTAGGCACAATCGCGATGTCACGGTTCACCTTGAACTCATTGTTCGCAGGTTGGTCCGTGTACACGTAGAAGTTGTGCATCAGCTCCACTTCAAAGGCCTTATTAAATAGTGTAGAACTCATGTTCTAGTTACCCATTGTTTGTAAATCAATATTGCTGACCGGTGCTCCCTGATCCTGTACCCTGTGTTCCTGGTAAACCAGCATGCGCACGCGATATAAAACTGAAGGCAGGTACTTTGCACCCACTACATTCCAGAAATTGTACTGCTGCTCAAACGAAGAAGAATACAATTCCACAATCAGTTTTTTAACTGAAGGGTCGAGCGTTGGCGAATTGTCTGTTGTGAAAACATATTTCCCCTGAAAGAAACTAATGACATACGACAGTTGTTTCAATCCTTCTGCATATACTCCAGTTGTATTCGTACTGCCGCCTGCGTCACCCGCTGCGAAGTTTGCACTGATAAGTATGTAGAGGTTGAGTTTTATTTCAGGATTGTAGCTCTCAATATCACCATTCACATTTCTGTGTGTGAAGGTCTGGTCCATATTCACACGATCTTCTTCGATGTTGATCAGTGAAAGTCCGAGTGTTTTTGGTGGAATCGCCCAGTTGCCATCCTCTGCCGCCACGTTAGTTAACACAATC
>CAYUTR010000432.1:0-3550 GCA_964447465.1 uncultured Chryseobacterium sp. | reverse complement strand
TTTTACGCGAAGGAAATAATCTCTTCTTCGAACAACACGTCAGCATTATTGATGCAGCGATGGGAACGCAGGTTGAAATTCCAACGCTCGATGGTAAAGCACGTGTGAAGATTGATCCGGGAACACAATCAGGAAGAGTACTTCGGCTCAAAGGCAAAGGCATTCCGGATGTGAACGGATATGGTCGTGGCGATCTGCTCGTAAGCGTACAGGTGTGGACACCAAAACATCTTTCTTCCGAAGAGAAAAAACTCATGGAGAAACTGCGTGAGTCAGAAAACTTCAAGCCGAAACCGGGATCTAAAGACAAAGGATTCTTTGATCGCATGAAGGAGTATTTTGAGTAGTTCACCGTTGAAATGTTTAACCGTTCACTGTTTAGTGTTCGGTTAACATATCCCAAAAGTGGTATGGTGTTTTCACAACATTTCCGTTTTGGATCCGTTAGTAAAGTGTGTGCGCCGTCTCCGAACTCCCAACTTTCTCACGTCTCCGGTCTGTCGTCTCCCGTCTAATAACTAACTTCGTCCCTATATGGGAATCCTGCTTTCCGCGCAAAACGTTTCCAAGAAATACGCCAATCACCTCGCACTCGACGATGTAAGCATCTCCGTTCCGGAAGGAACTGTGTTTGGATTGCTGGGACCTAACGGCGCAGGAAAAACCACACTCATTCGCATAATCAATCAGATCACGGGTCCCGATAGCGGGAGAATTTTATTTGATGAGCGATTGCTCGAACAAAAGCACATCGAACAAATCGGTTACTTACCGGAAGAGCGCGGACTTTACAAGAAGATGGAGCTCGGCGAGCAGGCAATTTATCTCGCGCGACTGAAAGGCCTTGACAAAAAAGAAGCAAAGAAACGTGTGCAGCAGTGGTTCGAGAAGTTCGACATGATGCACTGGTGGAAGAAGAAAGCAGAAGAGCTTTCGAAAGGAATGGGGCAGAAAGTGCAGTTCATCGTAACTGTATTGCACGAGCCGCGTTTGTTGATTCTTGACGAACCGTTCAGTGGATTTGATCCGATCAATGCGGCGCTCATCAGAGACGAATTGCTTGCTCTGAAGAAAAAAGGCACTACTATTATTCTCTCCACGCATAACATGGGTTCTGTAGAAGAACTCTGCGATAATATTGCACTGATCAATCGCTCGAAAAAAATTCTCGACGGTAACGTAAAAGAAATCCGTCGTGCGTACGCAGCACGTACTTACGATCTTGCTTTCCGCGGAAACATGATTGCATTTACAAATGCGATGTGGACGGGAGGAGAACTGATCTCGCAGTACACCGACGAAGATGGATTCAATCACGTGCGTGTAAAGCTCGTTGGCAATGCAACTCCGAACGGATTGATCGAATCAGTAATGCGCAATGCGGAGATTCACGGATTGAATGAAGTGCTGCCGACCATGAACGATATTTTCATCATGAAAGTTCAGGAGGTGAACGACACATTGGGAACGCAAAGCAACTACACGGAATAAGATGGGAAAGATCAAGATCATCATAGGTCGTGAATATCTGACTGGTGTGCGGAACAAAGCATTCATCATTCTGTGCTTTGCTGTTCCTTTGTTCTTCGCAGCAATTCTGATTGTACCAACGTGGCTGGCTAGTCAACCTGGTGAAACAAGAAAGATTGTTGTGTGCGATAATAGCGGTTGTCCCGATTCAGTTGGATACGCCTACGTTTTCCACGACACCATGAACCTGAAGTTCGATTATGGAATGGTGTACAAGCCGCTCGCTGAAGTGAAGAAGTACTACAGCGATTCTGACAATGTTTCCGTCTTCTATATTCCGGAGAACTTCATGGGAGGGTGCGATACAACAGGCGCGTACGGTGTAGGAATGGAATGCAAGCTGTTTTCGAAACTTGAGCCAGGATTTAATACGCTGAATTACCTCAGGGATGCAATTACCAAGGAGGTTCAGCTGGACATTCTCGCCTCGAATGGCTTATCGCCACGTATATTGGAATTGTCAAAACGCACAGTTTCGGTAGGTAATGTAGTTAAAGACCAGATAAGTTCATCCGAGTGGCAGGTGGCTGTCGGCATTATTTTCGGTGGAGCAATTTACATTTACATCCTGCTTTTCGGAGTGCGCGTGATGAAAAGTGTACAGGAAGAAAAGTCGAGCCGTATTGTAGAGATCATCGTTTCTTCTATCAAACCTTTCCAGTTGATGATGGGAAAGATTATTGCAGTAGCCCTCGTTGCTTTAACGCAGTTCACAGTATGGGTCATCTTGTCACTCATTATTGTGTTACCAGTGATGAGCGCAATTAATGAAAAGCGGCTAGACCACAACAAACTCAACCAAAATAGTTCTGTAACGACGGCTATGTCTGCAGATGACGAAACAGGGAAAGTGTTTAACATGGAAGTGAATGAAGACACCGAAAATGTAATGAACGGTATCATGTCGATTCCATGGGGAAACCTTATCCCGGCATTTGTGTTCTACTTCATATTCGGTTACCTACTCTACGCGTCCATTTTCGCTGCTGCCGGAGCTGCTGCTGATTCGGAAACGGATACGGCCCAGTTTACTGTACCTGTTACTGTACCACTGATTATTTCAATCGCATCGTTTGCAGTGATCATCAACAATCCGAACGGAACTGTTGCAAAGTGGCTTTCCATGATTCCGTTTACATCACCGATTACCATGATGATGCGCATACCGTTTGGCGGTGTCTACATGTGGGAGTTACTGCTGTCGATGGGAATTCTGGTTATTTCCTTCATCGGAATGACATGGCTCGCTGGTCGGGTTTACCGCACAGGTATTCTCATGTACGGGAAGAAAACAAGCTGGAAAGAAATCGGCAAGTGGCTTTTTTATAAAGGTTAAGATTCACCAGTATGAAACACATTTTCATTCTCTGTGCTGTTGTTGCGTTGATGATTTCGTGCGGTGAAGCAGAGAAACCAGCAGCATCAGATACGGTTGTTGAGGGTCCTGGCGATACACCGATGAGTGAAACGCTTGTTCCTGCTGTTGATGAAGCGACAATGCGAATTGATTCTGTTGCTGAAGACACAACAAGTGCTGCTGCGAAATACCGGGTAACACTGACCGTTTATTACACGACAAGCTATTGTGGCGGAGCTCGACCTTCACAAGATATTGTTGCAGGACATGAAGCACCGCGATTGTTTGCAAGTTCATCGCTACGATTGAAGAATCATCACACCGGAAAAGAATATTGGATCAAGACCAGTTCGGGTGGTACGGCGAACTATGAATTCGAAGAGGGGAAGTACGATGTATTTCTCACCGAAGATATTCGTCCGTCATTGAATACAGGATTTGATCCTGACTGTGCAATCTGGAAGCAACAGCTTTTGGTGACAGTGAAAATCGGACCAAACTCCAAAGCACAGGACGTGAACATTCACTTCGTCTGCAATCCTTGCGATGATGATATGAAAATACGACAGTAATGCGTGTAGCAGTTATTGATCTTGGTACGAATACGTTTAACCTCCTGATTGCAGAGACAAATTCAGAAGGAGGATTCGTTACGATCTTCAA
>CAYUTR010000431.1:0-3608 GCA_964447465.1 uncultured Chryseobacterium sp. | reverse complement strand
TGGGATCAGGCCGTAACTAATAACGTTCCGTTTCAGCCGTTCCAGACAGATAATTACGTGCTCACGTTGATGGATGGTTATGGTTGTACGGATACAGATACGGTGAACATTGTGTTAAACCCGCTTCCGGTTGTTAGTGCAGGAGCAGACACGATAATCTGTTTCAATTCAATGCACACGCTCAGTGGAACAGGTGCTTCTTCGTATTTGTGGGATGGAGGAATTACCGATGGAGTTCCGTTCGCTGTTACAATGACAATGACGTATGAAGTAATCGGAACCGATGCCAACGGTTGCGTGGATAACGATTCTGTAACAGTCACAAGTAATTCTGTCGACGTCACTACAACTACCGTGAACGAAACAATCATTGCGAATGATTCCACAGCATCTTATCAGTGGATCGATTGCAACACCATGCTGGCACTTGCCGGTGAAACGAATCAATCGTTCACTGCTACAGTAAATGGATCTTACGCTGTGGTTGTGAACAACGGAATTTGTTCTGATACTTCTGCTTGTGAAATTATTCTGTCGACTGGAATCAGCACCAATAATGTGTCTTCGATTTCGTCTTATCCGAATCCTACCGGTGGAGTATTTATGCTCACTACACCTTCACTTGCAAAGGCGGTTTCGGTAACTAATGTTGCAGGTCAGGTTGTATTTGCTTTCGCACCTCAACAGGTGAACGAAACAATTTCGCTCGAGAATGAAGCGGCGGGTGTTTACTTTGTCCAGGTTATTTCTCAATCAGGAGAGGCAACCACACTTAAAGTAGTAAAACACTAGGGACTTACCCTCAAGGCAACTGAATTCCTCATTGCACGTCTTACCTGAAAAGGCTGCGATGAGGAATTCTTTTTTTATTTCTGTTGTATTTGCTGCAATTCTCGTATCCGGGTGTAAGAAGGATTTTATATCTGTGGATTGCAATTTTACATCCGATGAATTGCTTTGGTTATCATACGACACATCTTCTTCCGCACCTGCGGTTATTTTCAAGGACGAAAATGATACTTTTCACATTCTACATATTGTTTCAAAAACGTACTCTGAAACGCAGGAACAAAGGGAAGGCTATGTTAGTACTGTCCGTAAATGGGAAATATTTGCCTTGCTTGATACGCATGTGCTGTCTGTCATTCTCAAAAAGCAAAACACCCGATCAGACACGAGAGAATATTGCAAAACAAGTTGCTTTCTGACGGTGAACACATCATTATTGGAAATCCATGAATCGTCGATTAAATACGCAGATCAATTGGATACGATCATGGTCGATGGAAATCCCTGTCCCCATGCTCTTGTAATTTCCATTCACCCGGACTGGATTGTCGATTTGGAACATATCATTTACAGTCGCGAAAAGGGTTTTGCGGAACTGAATTTTCCGGATGGCCATTGTTATGTACTTCAGCCCTGAGCAACGATCTTGTAAGTATTTCAGGCTATTAGTCCGCAATTTTGACTGATTTCAAGGGCACAAAGGGCTGATTTCAAGGAAAAACGTGCATTTTATGTCGTTTATTAAGTTATTTAATTACCTTTGCCGTCCAATAAAGTAGAAAAATGGCTAAGAAAGGCAATCGCATCCAGGTTATTCTGGAGTGTACAGAGCACAAAGACAGCGGTCTTCCGGGAACTTCGCGTTACATCACAACGAAGAACAAGAAGAACACACCTGACCGTATCGAGAAGAAAAAGTACAACCCGATTCTGAAGAAGAAAACGGTTCACAAAGAGATCAAGTAATCACCGCTCAATAGACCAATGTCATGGCAAAGAAAGTAGTTGCAACACTCAAAACCGGTGAAGGAAAGCAGTTCACCCGCGTAATCAAAATGATTAAGTCGCCTAAGACCGGCGCTTACGCTTTCAAAGAAGAAGTGGTTCACAACGACCACATCAAGGATTTCCTTGCGAATAAAAAATAATTTTATCTGTTAAGATAACGCGCGAAGCTTCTTTCACTGAAAGGAGCTTTCGTTGTTTCTGATACTACACCATTCCTTATGGGCATTTTTGGATTCTTCAACAAAGAGAAAAAGGAAAGTCTCGACCAGGGTTTATCAAAAACCAAGGAAGGATTTTTCTCGAAAATTGCCCGTGCTGTTGTTGGGAAATCCGAAGTAGATGCGGAAGTGCTCGACAATCTCGAAGAAGTGCTCATCACTTCCGATGTTGGTGTTGAAACTACTTTGAAAATTATCAAGCGGATTGAAGCCCGTGTTGCACGCGATAAGTATGTCAATACTTCCGAGCTGGATTCTATTCTCCGCGATGAAATTGCTGATCTGCTTTCCGAAAACAAATCTGCAGACGCTGCCGATTTTGAAATTCCGGCAACGAAGAAACCATATGTCATCATGGTTGTTGGTGTAAATGGAGTAGGGAAGACCACAACTATTGGCAAGCTTGCTTATCAGTTCAAACAAGCCGGCAAAAATGTAATGCTTGGTGCTGCTGATACATTCCGTGCCGCAGCTGTTGATCAGCTTGGAGTTTGGGCTTCGCGTGTAGATGTGCCAATCATTTCGCAAGGCATGGGTGCAGATCCGGCTTCAGTTGCATATGATACGGTGAGTTCTGCAATCGCGAAAGGAGTTGATGTTGCCATCATCGACACAGCAGGACGCTTACACAACAAAGTCAACCTCATGGCGGAACTCGGTAAGATCCGTAAAGTGATGCAGAAGCTTATTCCTGATGCTCCACACGAAGTACTCCTGGTTCTCGACGGTTCAACCGGTCAGAATGCAATTGAACAGTGCAAACAATTTACGGCAGCTACAGATGTTACTGCGCTGGCCATTACTAAACTCGATGGAACTGCAAAAGGCGGCGTCGTGATCGGAATTTCTGACCAGTTTAAGATCCCGGTTCGTTACATCGGTGTAGGCGAAAAAATGACCGATCTGCAGATTTTTGACAAGAAGGAATTCGTGAATTCTCTCTTCTCGAAATAGCAGTTTCCCCACTTTCATTTTCGTAGATTAGTGCATTCTAAACCGGATGCGCACACTTTCACTTACTTGTTTGTTGTCCATCATGTTGCTGGTTTTTCCAGCCAGACTGAATGCTCAATCGCGCGCAATCGATTCGCTTCGGACATTGCTCGAGGAACCCCTGGATACTTCTCAGTTCTTATCGTATTATGAAATATGCTGGTTGTACCTGGAAGACGCTGATTATGATTCAGCGGAAATCTGGTCAAAGTTGTTCTTCGAGGCAGGCGAAGAACTCGAATCAGATCGCTTCATGGGGGAAGCAAGTTACGTGCATGGAATTTCTTTGGCGCGCCGCGGTGGGCATGAAACAGAGTCAGTAGTTATGCAGACAACCGCGCTGAAGTATTTCGAAGCGGACGCAAATCTGACCGGTCAGGGCTTTGCGAACCTGATGATCGGTTACGTCTACTACGGTCAGAAAAATTATGCTTCAGCCAAAACGTTCTGGTATAAGTCGCAGGAACTTTTTGTTAAAGCGGGTAACGATGTAGGTCTTGCCAATGTCTACATCAATCTTGGAATTGTTGAAAATACAGAAGGAAATTATGAGGAGGCGCTGGTTCTTTATCACAAGGCATTAACAATTTTCACCGTTAA
>CAYUTR010000430.1:0-3654 GCA_964447465.1 uncultured Chryseobacterium sp. | reverse complement strand
GGAGCGTGTGCGTAACGTTTTTGTTTCGTCCTCTTCTTCTTCCTTAATGAGCCTGGGATATTCTTCTGCCGCGTACAGGTCGGCCCGATTCACCGGAGTGTTGGCAATCACTGAGCGAAGAAACACTTCCGCTTTGTCGTATTGCTGCAACTGGTATTGCACATCAGCACGCAGTTCTTCCAGCTGCTTCATGTATCCAGTTACTTTCTTGTGCTTGGTGCGAACTTCCTCTGCGTGTTTGTTGATCGACGAAATGATATCCTCGATCTGCGGAATAAAATATTGTTTCGCAGCTACGATGCGAATCTGAAGTGCAGGCCAATCGTCGCCAATACGTTTTACCTGCGCAACAAACCGAAGTGCAGTATCATGTGCCGGTTGCATTTCGTTCACCAACGTGCGTGCCCATGTGCGATACTTGCTGCGAACACTTTTCCCGTCTTTTTCTCCATCGCTTTCTTCAACATAGCGGATCATCGCATCCTGCAACGGCGTGAGATCAAATCGCGACGCAATATAATCTTGGATGTATTGTTTCGATTCAGAATCCAGAACGTAACGCAATTTTATATCGCTCGCTTTTGTCTCGGCAAAATTCGAAATGGTCTGATCCATGTGAAGCGAACGGAAATTCACTTTCGATGACAGCACCAATCCGCTGAGAGAAGTGAGTCGCGATAAGGCAACGTAAACTTGTCCCGGTGCAAATGCCTGTTCAATATCAATGATTGCTTTCTGGAAAGTTAATCCTTGCGATTTGTGAACCGTGATTGCCCAAGCGAGTTTCACCGGAAACTGCGTGAACTTTCCGAGCACTTTCGGAAAAACAGAATTCTGTCCGTTCACCGTATAGGTAATATTTTCCCAGGTGTACTTTTCGATCCAGTATGTTTCGTTGCTGTCTTCAAAATGCACTTCGATGGAAGCGCGATCGTCGCTAATTCCAGTAAGCTTCCCGATTTTTCCGTTGAAGTAGCGCTTGTCGGGATCATTTACGAGAAACATGAGCTGCGCACCGATTTTCAGTTCAATCGTTTCATCGGTCGGAAACATTTTCTCAGGAAAGTCATCTTTGATTGTTGCTTTGAACTTTTCTGTTTTTGATTTCAGTTTCCGCAGCGCATCCGTGTTGATCGTATCCGCTTTGTGATTGTGCGTAGTAAGCTGGATGTATTTGTCCTGTGGTATAGCGTAGAATCCCGGTTTGTAATATTGATTCAGTAATTCCTCATCGCGTTTTGAAACTGTGTTGTTGCGCAGGTTGTTCAGAAGAGAAATAAAAACAGGATCTGACTGACGATATATTTTCTCCAGCTCGATGTAGAGTGGAGGTGTATCAACTAACACGCGCGCATCAAAGAAGAATCCTGTCTTGTAATATTTCCGGATTGCATCCCATTCATCTTCCTTGATTACAGGAGGCAATTGCAGCATATCTCCAATGAACAAGACCTGGATTCCGCCAAAAGGACGATTGTGTGCACGGCGAACACTTTTGAGAACAGTATCAATCGCGTCGAGCAAGTCGGCGCGCAGCATACTTACTTCGTCAATCACGAGTAATTCAAGGGCGCGAATTGTTTTCTGTTTCTCAGCACTCATGCGTTGCTGACGGATCAACGTATGCGCCGTCTGAAAACGTCCTTCTGCCAACATTGTATCCGGACGTTCGAATGTAGGAATGAATGTTACAGGAGGAATCTGAAAGAAGGAATGAATTGTTGTTCCACCAGCATTGATTGCTGCGATTCCGGTTGGCGCAACCACGGCCATGTTCTTGAATGTAAGCGAAGAAAGTTTCCGAAGAAAAGTTGTTTTCCCTGTTCCTGCTTTTCCCGTGAGGAAAATGTTGCGATTGGTATTGTTAATGAATTGCGCCGCGATAGCAGCGTTGTCTGTTGCGCCGTACGCGCTTTGTTCTGTGCTCATCATTTCGATATATTAAAGTTACACTATAAAAAATTCAAACTGGTTTATATGCCCGGGTCATCCATTTCGGAATCGCAGGGTGCGTATTGTGAAAAATATAGCTGATCAAATGGGATCAACGGGGCAAATATAAAATAGGTTTTTGAGATAGCCGTTTACAAACGTTTGAAAACGGATAAAAGTGGTTTTGCACAACCCCGCGAGGGTTTAACCCTTGCAGGGTTACGCGCGCGCGCGAGTATAGTGTATGCCTGAAATCAACCTGACACCCTGCGAGGGTTAAACCCTTGCAGGGTAAGAACATTTCCTATTTGTTCTTCTGCCAAAGCAGAAACTGTTCGTTATTTGAAGATGACATTGCTTTGATCACATTCTCATAATTAAACCCAGGATATTTTGAAACAATTTCATAAACCTTGTCACACCCTTCGGAGCCGTGTGGAATTAAACAACCACTTTTCTCTCCTATAAGAGCTAACCAAAGATCAGGTGCAAATGGTCCTGCGTCAGTATTAAGAAATCTAATTTCATTAATATCCTTCCAGAATATTTCTTCTGCCTTGCGACTGGGATGTTCAACTCTTACAAACTCGTCGGTGATTGTCACCACAAATTTATCTTCCGGATTTTGAGGAGGAGTCTGCCCAAATAATTTGCTGAAAATTCCCATTTGTACTTTTTAACTATGTTCAGATGTGAACCCTGCAAGGGTTAAAGGCTTGTAGGGTTCACATCTGCACCGGAATCCGCCAATATCGTTTTGCCTTTATTTCTTTGAACGAATCCGCCAGAGTCAATTTTTCCGGCATAGTCTTCTGAAGGTGGAATTGATTCGAATTTAATTTCCCTGTCTCTTTGTCGATGAAATAGAACATGGTGCCGCTTCCCCTGCCGCCGTATGATATACTTAGTACCCAATGATTGTTGCTGTCACTCGCAATCCAGTTCAATCGTTTGTGTGGCAAGGCCCTTCTTGAAGTGCAGCCCTTCTGATAGGGTTTACCTGGATTCGCGATGTCAGAGGCAGATTCAACGCCGAGAATAGAGAAGAATTCTTCCGGAATATCCTTCTTGTCATAATGAATTGTAAATGTTGCGGGATCCAGATCGTACATCCACGTAACAGTAGTATCCTGCGCCAACAGAAATTTACCGACAACAAGAAACAGGACAATGAAGAGTCTTTGCATAGGGTTCATTTACTTATCACTTGTACGCATCACACTTCGGTTTCCCTTTTATCAACTCCAACGCCTTCTCCAACATGGGATTCCTGAAATTCATGTAATCATCTGGCGTGGGCACAACAAGATAATCCGGAATTACTCCGTGACCATCATTTGGCACATCGGCTTTGTTGATGCCCTGAATCGTCGACATACGCACCTTCAACTTCGTGTTCGGCAATTCACAATCTTTCCCGAAAACATTTCCGCCGGAGACAACACGATTCGCACCGGATTCTTCGCCGATAAATGTTGCGCGATTATAATAATCCAGACACGCTGCAAAATCACCGGCGGTAGAAGTACTTCCGCCGTCCATCAGCACATAAAGTTTTCCTGTGTAACAATTCTTCTCCGGCTTGAAATCTCCGATTCCGCAATACGGATACCATTGTGTGCGTGTTCTTTTCTCTTCGTCGTTCCAGTGCAAGCGTTCAATCGTTTTGTATTTCTCTATGTATACATACTCTTTGTCGATGAGATGAGAAATAACATAACG
>CAYUTR010000429.1:0-3666 GCA_964447465.1 uncultured Chryseobacterium sp. | reverse complement strand
TGCATTGGTATTGGCATCGTACCTGATGTATACCGGATACAAAATCGTACGCGAATCACTTGCGAATCTTCTCGATGAACAGGATCAGGAGAAAATCAAGCAAATGATCCGCATCTTAAACGACAAGCGTAGGCCTCAGTGGATTGACATTCACAATCTGCGTGTGTTGAAGTATGGTTCGGTGTTACATGTTGACGCGCACATAACACTACCATGGTATTATTCACTGGAAGAAGCACACACTGAAGTCACTGCATTGGAACAGCTGTTGAAGAAAGAAATGGGAGCGGAGATGGAATTTTTTATTCACGCCGATCCGTGTCTTGAAGCAAGTTGTGCTGTTTGTCCGGTTGAACCATGTGCACATCGTAAATCGCCCATGCAGAAACGTCTTGACTGGACGGAAAAGAATATGCTTCCAGATAAAAAACATTCCATGTAAATTGAAGTTGTGGGAACGATGTTCCGATAATTCAATTAGTGTAATAATCTGCGCTCAATCTGCGAAATCTGCGGCAACTTTTGAAGCCAGAATCTTAAGCGAAAATCTGATCGATCTTCTTCATCACATCCGGCGTAATCAATTCAATCGCTTCTAGCGATGTCAACGTCTCTTCCAACTGCTCCGCCTTCGAAGCGCCTAATATCGTCGAACTCACATTCGGATTCTTCAGCGTCCATGCAATCGCCAGTTTCGCCGGAGTAGTTCCGAGTTCTTTCGCGAGGGAAGAAAACACTTTCACTTTCGCAATCTTATCACCGGATTCAACACCAATCATTTTTTCTTTCAGCCACTTCAGGTCTGCGCGATCCAATCGCGTATCTCCCGGAGCAACATCATTGTACTTCCCTGTGAGCATTCCCGAAGCAAGCGGCGACCAGATCGTGGTACCCATTCCGTAATGTTTGTACAGCGACTGATATTCGATTTCTACTCGTCCGCGATGAAAGAGATTGTACTGCGGTTGTTCCATCGTTGGTCCAATGAGATTATGCTTCGATGCAAACTCATGTGCTTCTACAATTCTCTCTGCCGGCCATTCGGATGTTCCCCAATAAAATATTTTCCCCTGCTGAATCAGCACATTCATCGCGTGTACGGTTTCTTCCACCGGCGTATCCGGATCAGGACGGTGACAGAAATACAGATCGAGATAATCGACCTGCAAACGCTTCAATGCTGCGTTGCAGGCTTCCATCACGTGCTTGCGACTCAGTCCAATCTGATTCGGTTTTTTTCCTCCCCAGAAAACTTTGCTGGATACAACGTACGAGGTGCGGTCCCAGTTCAGTTTCTTCAGAATATTTCCCATCACGATTTCGGATTTTCCACTCGCATACGTTTCTGCGTTATCGAAAAAGTTCACACCGCGTTCGTAAGCAATTTCCATACAGCGTTGTGCGATGTCATCACCGATCTGTGCGCCAAACGTCACCCACGATCCGAAAGAGAGGGCGCTTACTTTTAATCCTGATGAGCCGAGACGGCGATATTGCATTTCCATAGTTCACAGTTAAAAAGTTCACTGTTCACTGTTCTAAAACAGTTTGTCAAAGTTACGCGTCATTTGTATGAAAACCGGATTCCTTCTTCTTCCAGAACAATGATTAATCTCTGACCGCCTCTGATTTTATATGATTTAACATCTCTGTCAAATCCTGTATTACGGATTTCAAGCTTGTCAATGGAATGTTCACTTATCGGTGACTGCATGCCCAACACGTCCCCGTATTTTGTTTTCAGCTCTATATACAAGACGTAATTGCTTGATCTGCGAAATTCCGATTCCAGTCGCACCCAATAGTAAACACTGGTCGGCGGACCTTGCAGAATTACCTTATCCGTCTTCACATCACAATGCAACGCGCCTTTCACCGATTTGGTGATCGTGATTGTAGCTTTTGAGAATTTCGATTGAACAAATAACAAGATAGAGCCGATAACGAATGGTATACACCACGGCCATTTTGCAACTCCTTCCGGAGCTCTCCACGCCACGTAAACACCAACGAAAAGAAAAATGGTGGTAAGAACAGTCAGCGCGCGGATGGTCCACGTATTTTTAATTGCTTTTTCTTTGAAGAGAATCTCGTCCTGCGGTTCCATGGAGTAGAGCTAAGTTATCCTTACTTTAGCAATATGCGCCACCTGATTCTCAGCATTATTTTCTTCTTCACAAGTCTTGTGATTCAGGCGCAATCTCCAATTTTCTCGATGATTAATTGCAGCGGTATGCCCGCGACGCAAATGATGGCCGATTCCGTGAAGAAGGGATTTCGTGGCTTGTCGGTCGTAAACGAAAAAGTAATCTGGATCAGTGGTCAGAGAGGTCTGGTTGGAAGAAGTACCAACGGAGGAAAGTCATTTTCCTGGAGACGCGTAGCGAACTATCAGAAAATGGATTTCAGGACACTTCATGCATTTGATAAGAAGAGTGCCGTGATTGCAACTGCCGGAACACCTGCATCCATTCTGCGCACCGACGATGGAGGTAAACACTGGATGGAAGTTTATTACAGTGGAGATAGCGCAATGTTTTTTGATGGTGTTGGATTCTGGGATAAGAAACGTGGGCTAATTTTCGGTGATCCAATTAAGGGAATCATGTTTCTCGCAGAAACATTTGACGGAGGAAAAACATGGGAAGAAATTCCATCTGCAGATTGTCCGCAATTAGTGGAAGGTGAAGCCGCATTCGCCGCGAGCGGAACAACGATCAGAACTTTGCCCAACGGACACGTTTACATCGCAACCGGTGGAGTGAAATCGCGCTTGTGGCATTCACGTGATTACGGTCACCACTGGGAAGTTTTTGAAACTCCTATTATACAGGGGAAGCCGTCGCAAGGGATTTTTTCCATGGCGTGGAGAGACACTTTAGCCGGAATGATCGTTGGTGGAGATTACCTGCTACCAAATGATACGACTTCAAATTGTTTTTATACGAATGACGGAGGGTTAACATGGCTCCGGCCTATAATAACTACCAAAGGGTATCGATCATGTGTTACCTATATTCCCGTATGCGGTTTCGTGGCAACCGGTCCATCTGGTACAGAACAAATGTGCATTTATTCCAATTATTGGTATCCAGTTCCAGACTGTTGCGAGAATCAAATCGCTATGCCCGGATACAATTGCGTGGTTGGTACCGATGACTACCGTTATATCTGTGTTGGAGGAGATCCACTATTTATTACCTGGCGTGCTCCTAATTGACTTCAACATCCTTCAAATGATAGGGCTAAATCACCGCCCTCATCCTAATTCATTTCGCAAGCTTCGGGCATCAAAATTATTTTTTCCTTTTAATCTGCGCCATCAGCGTAATCAGCGGCAAAAAGGCTAAAACACCGCCATCACATAAATCTTCGGCGTCAATATCACCGGCGACCAGCGAAAATAATAATTCAGTGTGTTATTCTGAGAAGCATACGACACTGAATATTGAATTTCAGAAAATTTCGCGAGATACAGTTGCGAACGGATTCCGATAATGTATTGCGTTTTGTGTTCTTCGGAAATGAAGAAGCAATTTAGGCCAATCTGCGCTGAAGGAATTGCATACACTTCTTTTCCTGAATTGATGGTGCGCGTGATAGCATATGGGCCAACTGCAGTGTCGGTTGAATGTGCAGTGCCGAACCATTGTATCACATGGATTC
>CAYUTR010000428.1:0-3677 GCA_964447465.1 uncultured Chryseobacterium sp. | reverse complement strand
GAGCAGGGAGCAAATGTAAATCATTTGGAGGACACGAGTCAAGAAAAATGAAAAATAAATTTTCACAAGCTTCGATTGGATCATCGAACTTGTCCTGATCCCGATAGCAATCGGGATGTCGAAAGGTCATCGGATCAATCCAACGTGTACTTCACGCCCATCCTGTAATACGAACCCTGCGCTCCTGTTCCTTTTTTCGCTGGCACCCACTTGGGCATTTTCTTCACCGCAAGTAAAGTCTGACGCGTCAATCCCGGACCGTTCGAAACTTCCTGCATGATCACCACATCGGAAATAGCTCCATCCGAACCAACAGCAAACCGAACTTTCACTTCGCCCTGGATGTTCAAACGACGTTCTGCTTCAGGATACTTTATGTTACGTGAGATAAAAGAGCGTAGAGAATCTTCTCCTCCGGGAAAAGACGGAACAGTTACACCCGGAGTGATTTCCTGTTTATCAATTTCACCCAGTTGAACTTTGCCTTTCTTTCCGTTCTCCGCAGGATATTCATTCGGATTTCGGAAACGAACATCGGTCTGCAGGTTTTTCACATCGTTGATCGTAGAGTTGAACAATGGATCCGATTGCGCGACCATTTTTCCTTTTGCATCAAACACCGCAATGGAATCTGCAAAGCTCTGGAAACAATTCGTAACCAGTTTTACTTTTCCGTTGGGGTAGTATGCAATGAGCGGACCCATGAGCTGACCGTAATCGTAAGTCATCTTAGCGGCAATGATTCCGGTAGTGTCGTACGTGTACCACAAACCAACGCGGCGCGAATCGAAGAGATAACCGGTGTACTGCAGTTGTCCTCGTGGATAATAATACTTCTGGAACATGGTTTTGCCTTTGGTCTGCTGCGTGGTTGCAGTATCAACCATCGTATACCATATTCCTCCTTCTGGTCGGTACACAGAAATCGAATCCATCAGTCCACTTTTGTTGAACCACGTTTTGCGCGACAGTTTTCCATAGTCGTCATAACCTGCATACCAGATTCTGTTACCTATAGAATCGTACGATGTAACAATATCGGGTTTGCCGTTGTCTTTCCACGTTGAACCCAGTTCGCAATAACGGCCCCCGTTGCAGTACGTGAATTCCATTTTCTTCACACCATTCTTGTACGTGCGATATATACTGTCAGGTGTGTTCAGTTTGAAATACGATTCCAGTGTTTGTTTCCCGAGGCTGTCGTACTCGAAAAACAATCCATCTTTCTTGCCGTCGCGCCAGTAACTCACCGTTCGCAGAACATTTTGCCTATACGTTACTGTTCGGCCTTCTCTTTTGTTCTTCTCCCAATAAGATGAATCGATGAAGCCCGCACCAGGATAGGATTGAATCCACCAACCCGTTTTCTTTCCTTTTACAAATTCTCCGCGTGTGATGTATCCATTGTTATTGTCGAATCGCGGACCGTCCATTGTGTCTTTATGCCACATCGTGCTATGAATCAGCGTTCCTTTGTTGGTGTAAGTTGCCCATTCACCATCTACGCGTCCGTTTACAAAATTTCCTTTGGTATACGTGGAATCATCGGAGAAAAAATAAGTGCATGGACCATTTTCTTTTCCGCGCAACCAACTAATGGTCTCTAACGGGCGCTTATTCTTGTCCACTGTTTTCCAAACACCGGTCTTCAGACTGTCTTTCATTTTTCCTTTGGAAACATTTCCGTCGGCATCAACGATTTTACATTTGCCGTCGCGTTTGCATTGTGCATATCCAGGAATTGCGAATGCGAATACGAAAATCAGTAGAAATAGGAGGGAAGTGCTGCGCATAAAGTAACGTATAACCAAAGTTACTCTGTTACCGCATTCCAAAACAGATGTTCAAGCGGAATAATTCGTCAGTCGAGACGAAATGCAATCGGCAGAGTCATTTTGTATCGTACGGGATGATAGTGGTAATAGCCCGGAGTCCAATTCGGCATTGCGGTTACAACGCGTACGGCTTCGGTCCCGAACTCCGGATACCCGACTACGCCTCGCAGAAGCACAACGTGTGTGATCATTCCGTTTTTTTCAATGATAAACTGAACGTGCACGGTGCCTTCTTTTGCAGTTTCTTTATAAATCTGTGGATATGCGATGTTCCGCATCAAATAAGTTTTAAGTGAATCGGCTCCTCCAGGAAATTCCGGGTTCTCATCTGCATATGTAACCGTTTCTTCAAAGTCGCTGGCGGCCAGCGCGGGATCAACCGGGTAACCTCCAATGGTTGGTGGAAATGGTACATGATCGGGCCATGCTGACTCGATGGAGTCAAGCATGCTGAAAGTTTTACTGTACGCTGAAGTTGCCGGACGTAGTTTTTTTCCGGTCTCAGAATATACCGAGATGGTATCATTGGTAAAAAGCACCATTGGTTTTCCATCCGGATAAAAATATTTCTGTCCGTACATCGAACCGTTTACATATTGCATTTCGCGTATGAGTTTACCATCCGTGCCGAGGTATCGGTGCAAACTATCCTGACCTTGTGTATTGCAGTAGTGCACGTACATTAATCGTCCGAGTGAATCATAGCCTACATATTGACGAACAAGCTGACGGAAACCAAATTCACGTGCACGATAAACATAACGGCATCGGATCTTTCCATTGGCGTAATATTCTGTGATGCTATCAAGATGTTGTTTGGAATACCATTCTACTTTCTCATAGGCGCCGCTTCTGTAGTACCTGATATACATCGAAATATCATCAGGAGCTTTGTAACGCGTTTCCCAACACACAGAATCCGTGCGGGGATAATAGACCAACGATTTGGTACACTTACCCATGACATAGCAGTATTCACGTTCCAACTCTCCGTAACCATATGTTTTGAAGACACCATCTTCCTTATCGTCCTTGAAATATCCAACAGAATAGTATTCACCTAACGCCCGAATAATTTGTTTTCCGTTTCGCTTCCCATCTTTGTACTCGGAGCTGTCAGTTATTACAGCGCCCCCTGCAACGCACCACCCCGACTTTTTACCATTCACATAAGTTCCCGACTCTTTTGTCACCTGAAATACTGAATCGTACGCGAAGTAATATCCATGCAGCATTTCCAGTTTAAAATTCAGATGTTCAGTCGTATCTCCGTTTTCATTGAACTCAATCCATTGTCCATTGTGCTTGCCGCCCATGTAATCTCTGATCGAAGAAACTTTTCCATTCGGCCAATACATGATGTGCCGACCTTCTGCCAATCCTAAATGATATTTTCCGAAACTCTTTTTCGCATGATTGGGATACGACTCATACCATTTTCCTTCCCGCAAATAATTTTTCGTACGACCAACAGAAACATTGCCCTGCGCATCGCTAATCACATTACGTCCGTGCTTTTTGTACTGCGTTTGTGCGTTCAACAGACAAACAAATAGCAGGAAAAAGATTGTCGTGATAATTCGTGAGTGGGTCATTGCATGAGCAAATTACAACGAAGTTCTTTTAGAGCATACACTGATTAACAGAATGATGCTTTGAGTTGGTAAGTGGTAGCGAACCAGGAGCGCGTCTTAAGATTTCCCTTCGCGTTTCTTCAACCGCGGGATATCCCGATAGCTATCGGGACCGCGCGGCTGAAGAAAACATCGATTCACGCCGAATCACTCTCCTTCAAGGCACTACTTTCAAGCGGCCCTCGGTGTCCCGGATGCTGAGGCGGAG
>CAYUTR010000427.1:0-3680 GCA_964447465.1 uncultured Chryseobacterium sp. | reverse complement strand
AGCTACCTCGCCATTTTATTTACAGTCAGTGAATTAAGAATTCACAACCCGTTTTCAGTAACCTGCGATATCCGGCTAAAAAACCGCTTTCTGAATGGGACGGCAAATATAGTATTTTCCAAAGCGCAAATTTATAGCACATTAAAACCAGTTATAATTATTTGGACTTGCGTTATTCAGTTTTTTAGTTACTTTTCGCCCGATTTTAAGAGATTAGTCTGACGCGCATATGGCGAAGAGCAAAGCGAAAAAAGCAGTAAAGAAAACAGCCTCCAAACCGAAAGGCAAGGCTAAGCCTGCGTCGAAATCCACCAAGAAGAAGACGGCAAAAGTGGTGAAGAAGAATGTGAAGCCGGAAAAGAAAGAGAAGAAGAAAGTGATTGCAAAGAAACCAGTGAAAGCAGCTAAAGCCGTTAAGGCTCCTGCAAAAAATATCAAGCCGGCTCCTAAAAAAGCTGCTGCCCCAGTGAAAGAGAAAGTACTTCCGAAAACAGCTGCGAAAGCTGTCGTAGCAAGTGTTAAACCTGTTCCTCCAGCGAAAGGACCTGCTCCTGCTCCAGGCGTAAAAGTTCCGCGCGTTCCGAAAGTGAAAGAACGCCCTGTACTTACTCCTGAACAGATGGCGCTCCCAAGGCTCCCGTCGAACATTCACTACAAGAAAACCAAGCAAAAACTTGCTCCGGGTGAAAAGCGATTACTGAAAACCGAAGTAATCACGCACCACGTGATTGTCGAGAAGCCAATCGATCCGGAGAAGAAGGTGAAAGTGGAACCGAAAGGCAAATACGTAATGGAATTCATCATCCGTTGCCCGGTGACGCTGCTGTATGATTTCCTTACTACCCCAAGCGGACTCCAGGAATGGTTTGCCGATGATGTACACCTGAAGGATGATCAGTACACATTCAATTGGGATGGGCAGATGCAGAAAGCTCAGTTGCTCAATGCAAAAATCGACAACTACCTGCGCTTCCGTTGGGTTGACAAGCCTGAAGGAACGTATGTGGAGTTTCGCATCACTCAAGATGAGTTAACGGGAGAAATTTCTCTTACGGTAACCGACTTTGGTGAGAATGAAGAGGATATTGTGACCAACAAACGTTTGTGGGAATCACAGATCCAGCGACTCATCAAAGTAATGGGAGCGTATTAATTCCCTCAATGCATCGTAATTTAGTCCCGGTGCAACCTTACAGAAACCTTATTTCAAAAACGCGGTACTTCCTTGTGCCATGGCTCTTTTTTGTAGTCATTGCCGGAATCATTCTGCTTTCGTTTTCTGTTTCCGAAATTCACCTTGCAGTTAATTCACACAATAGTGGATTTCTCGACTGGATCATGCCATACATTACGCTTGGCGCCGATGGATGGACAATTGTTGTCGCGTGCCTGTTGATGTTCGCATGGAGCTACCGCGCAGGAATATTTATCAGTCTTGCGTGCCTGATTCCTTCAGCGATTACATGGCTGCTGAAGTCGACATTGTACTACGGTACGCCCCGTCCGAAATATTATTTCACCATGGTGGAGAAAGCAGATTTGCATTACGTGCCCGGTGTAGAAAACTGGCTATACGATAGTTTCCCTTCCGGACACACTACTGTAGGCTTCGCATTTTTCTTTGCAGTTGCACTTTGTCTGCGCAGCCGGAAGATGGCTTCACTGTGTTTCCTTGCTGCAATTGGTGTAGGCTATTCCCGCATTTATCTGTCACAGCATTTTCTTCTGGATGTATTTGCCGGATCAATCATCGGTACAATAACTACGATGATCATTTTCGCTGAAGCGTCACGAAGAAAATGGATCACTCTTCCAATTACGCGCCGTGAAATCGAATGACCGGTTAATTCCGTATTACATTTTCGCCGGAGCGCTCCTGCTGTTTATTCCTTTCCTCGGTTCCGTTCACCTGTTCGATTGGGACGAAATCAACTTCGCAGAGTGCGCACGCGAGATGATTGTAACCGGCGATTACAACACCGTCCAAATTGACTTTCTTCCTTTCTGGGAAAAACCACCGCTCTTCATCTGGATGCAGGCCGCATGCATGAATATTTTTGGTGTGAATGAATTCGCAGCACGACTGCCAAATGCAATCGGCGGTGCGTTTACATTGTGTACGCTGTTTATACTCGGAAACAGAATCTCCGGAAGGAAATTCGCCTGGTATTGGGTGTTGTTTTACGCCGGTTCCCTCCTGCCCCACTTCTATTTCCGTTCAGGAGTGATTGACCCTTGGTTCAACTTCTTCATTCTGCTCGCGGTGTATCATTTCATTATCTATACGAATGAATACCTTCCCGGCGCTACACAAAAAACATTCGAGCGAAGAATAATTCTTTCCGGATTATTTCTCTCTCTCGCCGTACTCACGAAAGGTCCAGCCGCAATTCTCATTTTCGGATTGTGTTTTCTTGTATCGCGATTACTGAAACGCAAACCACTGATGTCGTGGAAACATTTTGGCGTTTACACTGCAGCTGTAGCTCTTCCTGCGGGAATGTGGTTTCTCAGCCTTGTGTTGCAAGGAAAAGGTGGCGTCATTCTCGATTTTATCGAATACCAGATCCGACTTTTCTCCACCGAAGATGCCGGTCACGGACACAATTTCTTTTATCACTGGATCGTGTTGCTCATCGGTTGCTTTCCTGTTTCCGTCATCGCCATTCAGGGAATGTGGAAGAATGGAAATGCAATTCCATTCGAACAACATTCACTACGCTGGATGCGCATCCTGTTCTGGGTCGTGCTGATTTTGTTTTCCATCGTGAAAACAAAAATCATACACTACTCTTCACTCTGTTATTTCCCGCTAACGTTTATCGGTGCGCACGTAGCAGTACAACTTGAATCCGGCGGATTGCTTCCGAAAAAATGGGTCATGACAGGATTGCTTCTCATCGGTTTCATCATCAGCACGGCGTTGTTCATTGTTCCGTTCTTCGATGAGTTTGTGCCGTGGATGGCAGGTCGCGGCTGGATTAAAGATCCGTTTGCAGAAGCCAGCTTCAATGCCGGTTCAACGTGGCAAGGATGGGAATGGATGATCGGACTGTTGTTGTTCGCGCTGACGTGTTATGCCACGTGGAATTACAAGAAGGAACAAACCCGTAAAGCAATTTATACGCTGACGATCGGAAGTGTTGCGGTCATCACACTGGCCTGTTTAGTTATTGTTCCTCGCGTTGAAGGTTACACGCAACGCGCCGCGATTGAATTCTGGGAATCAAAATCCGGACAGAAAGTATTTGTGGAAACATTGGGCTACAAGAGTTATGCGCATTTCTTTTACGCGAAAACTCAGCCGCTGGATTCTGATGCCAGAAAATCTTTCAATGAGTATCTCCTCAGCGTTAAAAAGGAAGATACCTACTGGAGTCCAGAAGAGTACCGTAAGCTGAAATCAGATTGGCTAATCAGCGGTAAAGTAGATCGTCCTGTGTTTTTTGTTTCGAAGAACACGTACGAGTCTACTGTTCACGAATATTGGCCAGAGATGATAAAGGTTGGTGAGAAGAACGGATTTATTTTCTGGGAGCGATTGCCGAAGAATCACTAGTCGCCATTCTTTTGCCGCTGATTCCGCTGATCACGCAGATTTAAAGAAAAAAATAATTTTAATGTGCTAAGGTCAAAAATGAATTAAGGTTGATCACCAGTAAACTGTGAATTCAACCACA
>CAYUTR010000426.1:0-3707 GCA_964447465.1 uncultured Chryseobacterium sp. | reverse complement strand
TCAACGCATCATCCAGTGAAATATCTGCGTTGTATGATTCCTGTGTAACAACATTCGGAATATCAAGAAACCATGTCGCTTTCTTTTCGTCGTACATGAACTGCACAATGCTGCCGTCCGTCAATTCCATACCGAAGAAATTTCCATCTGTTTCCGGAAGGTTCTTCATCTCTTTCTCAGCGTCTTCCTGGCTCATTGGAATTGCTTCTTCCACACCACGTTGTTCATTGTAGTCGTAATAGAAAACTTTAGGTGCGGCCATCGTGACTGGTTCGTTAACTTGATTTTGCTCAGGAGCCTCTTCAACAACAGTTGTAGTTGTTTCAGGTTGTTTGGTTTCTTCGCAGGATGTAGCGAGCAGAATTAAGGATGAATAAAGGAGGAGGGATTTTTTCATAATGCAATCTAGAAATATTTTGCGCTCAGAGCATCTTTTAATATATTCATTTGCGGTATAGTCGGTGTATTCATGTGTGAGGTTAATTGTTCGTTGAGCTACTCCATAAATTAATTTCCTCCGGCGACATTGCACCCAAGTGATTCAGCAACTCGGAGAAACTCGAATTGCCAGATTGTTGAGCATACTTTTCCAGTGCGCCAATTACTTCGGGAGTGATTTTCTCACCACGAGTGATCAGCTGATATATCGCGAGAACAGGAAACATCATTGTATATTCTTTGACGTAATCCGGATAATTTTTGATCATGTGCTTCAATGTGAGCGAATCATTCTCTATTGATTCCAGGAGCATGATGGAATCCGCACCAATGGTCAAGTCCCGTAATTGAACTTCTTCATTGTTGTTCCAGTTTGCCTTCAACTCTATAATAGTAAGGGGTCGTACAATCACATTAAGTTGGCCCAGAATGAGTAGAGATATTCCAGGAAAGAAAAACAGCAAGGCCGACCAAAGCGTATAGTTACGGTTGAGTTTCTTGACAACAGTTTGCCCATAGAAAATAAATCCCAACCTTAGAATACCAAAAGCTGAATTGGCCAGGTAGTCTACTGTTTTGTCTGATGTTGTATTGGGAAGAACCACCACGACGAAAAAACCGCATAAAATAATAATGAGTCCCCAAATGGTGGCTGCTGTGATTCTCATTCGTGCAAAGCAATCGGATATTCGATGTTAGTTTGAGCTAGTGCTGTCTGTCATCGTTTCTACAGCCGCTTCATGCACTTCAAATCTTGACTCAAGAACTTTCACAATCTTGTCAGCAATCGTGACAGAAGTTCCGTCAGGTTTCGACTTGATCTTTTTTACTTTAACATGCTTGATGTGCTCAAGACTGATTTCTTCGAAAACAATTTTATCAATAGAAGCTTTGATTTCCTCGTCCTCAAACTTGTGTTTGTATTTTTCCTTGAGCGACTTCTTAATAAAGTTGATCACGTTAGGAGTATACAAGAATCCAGCAACGTTGGCGGGATCAAGCGCGATGCACTTATTCCAGAGCATGTCAAGACCCTTTCCTGCTACAGCATCCTTATGAATAAATTGAACGACCTCCAATGCTTCCTTAAACTGTTTAGGGTCAGAAAGATCAATCGAAAACACTTTGCGTGATTCAATGGGTTTATTGAACAATATCTTATAGAAATCAAAACACCGGCCATTTGTTAGCAACGCCCATTCTATACCTTCATTTGCACCATAATTTACGGCTTGACGCAAATGAGATTCTGACAAATTCAGAGATAACGACTTGACTTCAACTAGAAAATGACGAACACCTTTCAGCTGCACAACATAATCAGCATATGTGCCTTTGATCATGTATTCAGTCTTCACTTCTTCAATTGGTGCATAACCCAAAACTTCGCACAGAAAATCGTTAATCATTAAACGAGTTCCTGACTCATCAAGTTCGGTTAATTTGCCGTGAAGGTATTTTTTGGAATATTTTTTTAGAGCGTCAGTTAATTTAGCTCTCTTACTTGCGTTTAGCATGATACAGGATTTTGAATTGAAAATAATATCTGCTGAAAGCTACTAAATTTAATACGCCTAAACGTTTACAAACGGATAATCAGTTAAAATCGCCCTCCACTTAATCCGCTTTTTGCACCAAATACCTACTCCCGCCTCCCATCTCCCGTCTCCCGACTCTTTTGGCACACTTTCGGCAATATCCATCATAACCTATACTTTTACATCATGAAACGCACTCTACTCCTGCTCCCTTTTCTGGCTCTGTTATTAATGGCTTGTCCGCAGAAACACACTACGTCTACTGACACTCCGCCTAAACCAGATCCGAATGCATACAATACAGCACAACCTGACGTGAACGTTTATGTTCCGCCGAACGGAGCTTCTGAAGAAGTAGTTGGTGCGGGTACAACAAATACAACTACCACCACTGCAACGGTGACTGCAACCGACAACGGTACTGTTGCGCGTCATGACACAATACGACTCATCGTTTCTTTCATCAGCAAAGGTGCGGGCATTGATCACGCGGCACAGGCTAATCTCGACAAGTGGTTGAGCAAAAACATTGATGTAGAATATTACATGACACATACCGGACGCGAAGGTGAAATGGACTATTGTTTTGTTCTGAACAGCAGAAACGCTTCAGGTCAGCAGAAAGTAGTGAGTGACGTACGTGGCGTGATCGGCATTAATGATCGTGTGTTCATTAAAGAAAACGTCGTATGCACACACGAGCACGGATACTTTGTGCAGGAGGGAGTTGTTCCTCCACCAGCTTTGATTGAAACTCCAGTTGAACAATCCAAAGCCGATGTAGATACTACACGCCTCGTAATTTCTTTCATCAGCAAAGGCGAAGGCATTGATTACGCTGCAAAAGGAAACCTCGACAAGTGGTTGAGCAAACATGCAGATGTAAAATATACTGTGATGCAGAAAGGTCGCGAAGGCGAAATGAAGTATTGCTTCGTGATGAAAGATCGTAAAGCTGGCAGCCAGGTGATATTGATCAATGAAATCAAAACTGCAATCGGAACCAGCGATCGTGTTCTCTATTCTGAAAAAGTAGTTTGCGATCATGTGCACGAACTGGCGACCGATTCTCCGCAAGTGGTTGAAGAAAATATGGTGGTGCCGGAACGTCCCGATACCTCTAACACGGCACGTCTTGTTGTATCATTCACCAGCAAAGGCGAAGGCATCGACCACAAGACCAAAGAAGAATTCGAAAAATGGTTGGGCGAACGCGGTAACGTAACATGGGAAACCAAAACGTTCGGTCGCGAAGGCGAAACCAATTTCTGTTTCTTCCTGAAGAATATGGATGGCCGTCAGCAGGATATTTTTGTGCGCGATGTGCGTACTTACCTTACCGGGAAAGAGACGGTGTTTGTGGAGGAGTATGCTCCTTGTGATAAGAGAAAATAGTGGTTGTCTGCGACGCTCTACACGGCGACGCACTTCGACAGGCTCAGCACAGGCTTCGGGACGGAGAAAAAAAGCTAAGCCCACGAGAAACGGCGCTGCATCCAATCTTCGATGTGATTGTCCTTTCCAACACGCTTCGAAATCGCTTTAGCGATTCCCCGTGCCTCGTGGGTTTAGAAAACAAAGTACGTCCCCGTTTCGCCGCGTCGCCGTGTAGAGCGCCGCAGGCATAACGATCTGGCACAATTTCAGCAGCAGAACATTTGTAAACAACTGACTGTATGAAACGCACACTCCCAATATTCGCCTTGATATTCACACTCGCAGCTTGCGGAA
>CAYUTR010000425.1:0-3710 GCA_964447465.1 uncultured Chryseobacterium sp. | reverse complement strand
GTATTTCGAAGGAAAATATATGCGCGCGATGCACCAAGCGTTCCGTGCACGACAGCTCGCAATGCTTTCCATCCAGGCCAACAAAGGCACTGAACCAACCGGAGCAGCCAATGAGAAAGAAGACGAAGACATCATGAATTCCGAGAATGTGAACGATGCTGATCTCGATAAGGAACTCGATACCGGCATGCCGGGATATTCTACGAAGGATGAAGACTTTGTGAATGCGGCGTTGGAGGAGATTGATCTGAGCGACATGGAATAAATCAGTGCGCAGTACGCAGTTGGCCGTGCGCAGTTAAAATTAATAGGAATTAACTTTTTTCTTACTGCTTACTGCGCACTGCGTACTGCGCACTGAATACTATCTTTGTGTGCATGCGAGGTAAGCTCTTCCTGTACACATTCATCTCCGGCCTACTTTTCTATCTCGCCTGGCCTGTAAAAGGTTTTCCATTTCTACTCTTTCTCGCTTACGTGCCTTTGTTGCTGATGCAGCATTACATCAGCATCGATAACCGTCTTCGCGCGCGACATCTTTTCTTCTACTCGTTTCTTGCTTTTCTTTTATTCAATGTAGGAACCACCTGGTGGGTGTCGAGCATTCACTACGGAAAGGAAGCTGCTTACGGTGCCTTCTTCGCGAACTCATTGTTAATGGCTTTGGTGTTTCTGATCTACCACAAGGTGAAACGCGCCTTGCCCGAACGTTACGGAACATTCGCACTGATTCCCATCTGGATTGCTTTCGAATACATGCATCACCACTGGGATCTTTCCTGGCCGTGGATTACACTCGGTAACGGATTTGCTTCATGGAATGAAACCATTCAGTGGTATGAATACACCGGAATTTTCGGCGGCAGTTTCTGGATTCTGCTGATCAACGTTTTGATTTTCGATCTGTGGATTTATCGTAATACGTTGTTGCGTCCGTTTAAACGCCGGTTGATTTATATCGCCAGCCTGTCACTCGTAATTATTGTTCCGCTGATTGCATCACTCATCATCTATAATTCAATAGAGTTAAACGAAGGACAATCAATCGACGTAGTTGTCGTTCAACCTTCCGTTGATCCATACAACAAGTTCAATTCCGGTAACCGCGAAGACATTGATAACATGCTGCTACTGGCCGCAACAAAACTCGACACCAATGTCGATTACGTTGTGCTCCCGGAAACTGCAATCGTAGAAGATTTTTGGGAAAATGAAATCTGGCAATCGCAGCGGATACAACGAATGTTTCAGTTCCGTTCGCATTTCCCGAATCTTGTAATTGTGACGGGCGCTGCAACGAAACGATATTTCGAGCAAGTGGAGAAACCATCTCCCACTGCTCGTAAATTTCTTGAACAGGATGGATGGTATGAACACTATAATACCGCGTTGCAGATCGATACAACCCATGCTGTTTCTGTTTATCACAAATCGAAACTTGTGCCGGGAAGCGAAAAACTTCCGTTCCCGCAGTTCTTCGGCTACTTCGAATCATTCGCGCTCGATCTTGGTGGTACAGTTGGAAGTCTCGGACTGCAGGATGAACGATCTGTATTCCGTCACCCACAGAAAAAATCTGCTATTGCTCCGGTCGTTTGTTATGAATCGATCTACGGAGATTACGTGGGCGAATATATCCGCAACGGCGCACGATTTATTTTCATCATGACCAACGACGGTTGGTGGGACGATACACCGGGCTATCATCAGCATCTTGCGTATGCCACACTTCGCGCAATTGAAACGAGAAAGAGTATTGCACGATCGGCAAACACCGGAACTTCCTGTTTCATCAATATGCGCGGAGATATTGAGCAGCCCCAAGCCTGGTACGATAAGGTCGCCATACGACAGACGATCACGTCAAGTGATGATCTGACGTTCTACACCCGACACGGTGATTATATTGCCATCGCAATGAAGTGGCTCACGTGGGCACTGATCATTTGGTTCTGGGTCCGTCTTTTTCGCCAGTTTGCGAGAAAAAGAAGCAAATCGGCCTAGCCACAGCAATTATTTTGTGGATTCTGCACGCTATTTGCATCGAATTGATGAACCTCTGCGTTATACACATGTACCGCATGGTACAGTCTGAAAGTTCAGGTAAATTTAGAGTCAGTACCCATGAGAAATTCAATACTCACCTTCCTTGCATTACTTCCTTTCGCTTTATTGGCGCAAACCGGAAACCTCGTACGCAATCCCGGTTTTGAATCGTCGGATGCAACTCCTATTCAGACATGGCTGAAAGAAAATCCGGTTGGAACTCAACTAGTCGCAGGATGGAAAACACCAACACTTGCTACTCCGGATTACTACAATTCTGATCAGTCGACCTGCGATGGATTTCCTGTTGCAACAGCACGAACCGGAACAGGACGCGGAGCAATTATCTGCGGGATGCAGAATCAGTTGCCCAACGTTCGCAATTACAAAGAATATCTCCAGGGCGAATTGACTTCACCACTCATCGCCGGAAAAGAGTATGCAGTGAGTTTCTATGTTACACTCGATTGTGCATCACCACAGGCATCGACAGGAATTGGGGCTTACTTTTCCAACGAACGGATTACGGCTCAATCAAAAGAACGATTGCCCGTTAAGCCGCAGGTTATTTCTTACGAGAAAATAACTTACGAAGATGGATGGACACTCATCACCGGAAACTTCATCGCGAAAGGTGGAGAACAGTACATCACGTTGGGAAGTTATTCTGACACAACGGTCGTAAGTCTTTTCTCGCTCGGCACACATCCAATGACTTTTATTGCATCTCCTCACATAGGAATGCATGTGTATTACTACATGGATGATGTGTGCGTTGCTCCGGCAGAAGAAAAATCCTGCGATTGCAAAAAAGTTTCCGGTCAGCAAACGAACAGTGAATATTATTTCTTCGTGCTCGACGCTTCGAATTCCATGAACGAATCGGGAAAGCTGGACCAAATGAAAGAGGAAATCCTTAATTTTGCAGACAGCATTGATGCCCGAAACAAAATTGCCGTGATGATTTTCAGCGACAAACCTTCTCTGCTGTTGCCATTTACATCTGCCAATGAGCACAAGCTCATTCAAAAGAAGATCAGCAAGATGAAAGCCCAGGGAAGCACGAATGGAGACCTTGCCATCAAGCGCATGTACGAATACATCGACAGCATTAATTTGCCTGAGCAATGCCACGTGATTTTCGCGACGGATGGAATATTCCGTGTCAGTAAGAACACCAAAGCCGAGGCTGACAGTGTGCTCATCCGTACGAAGACTTCATTCTGTGTTTTGCAATTCGGCGATCAGAAAAATGAAGACCTCGAGGAGATAGCCAACACGGTTGAGGAGGGATTGTTTGTGATGGCAAATGATGAAAATCTTAGTCAGGTACTCGCGCAGCAGCGTCCGGAAATTGAGCAGTTCATAGAACAGCCTTCAACGGTGTACTACACGGAAATTTCTTCCGACATCGATCCCATGCTTCTGCAGATCATGATTGCCTCGAACCCGGGGGATCAGTTTATGAAGATTCCTAGAAAAGGTAGACAGTAGTTAAGTAAATAAGTAGGCAGGTTTGACATTACTCCGACTCGCCAACTTACCGACTTTTGACTTACATACTTACCTTTGCGTCGTGAAAACCGGCGTTCTCCTTCTCAATCTCGGCACACCAGACAGTCCTTCAACAAGGGATGTCCGCAAGTATCTCCGGGAATTTCTCA
>CAYUTR010000424.1:0-3713 GCA_964447465.1 uncultured Chryseobacterium sp. | reverse complement strand
CCTTCTTCGTTCAGTTGACGGAAAATGATCTGTTCCGGAAATGACGCCTCGTACATGGTTTTATCCTGCAGCTTGAAAGTCCAGTGCTGCGTCTTGCGCGTAAGAACTATTTTGGAGGCATCCTGCCATTCAGTTACCTTATATGGCCCGAGTCCGTTCAGCATTTTCGGATCATGGCCGTATTTGTCGTCGTTAAATTCTTTCGCCCATTTCTCGACGTCGGGATGTGTATTCTTACTGAAAGCCGGATTCAGAAAATCTGCCACCGTATAATTACGCAATACATGTGTCGAATCGTGATATGCTTCTTCCAGGATAGGGAAGTTGGTGAACACAGCAACGTTCTGAATGTATTTCTGCGTCATCACCAATTTGAACTTCAAAGGATCGCTTGGATCTTTTTCGATTGATTTCAGGTATTCAAATGCCGGTTTGTACATCGGATTATTCGTCGATGGACATGTTCCCGCCATCAAAGTGAAGATGACATCATCCGCAGTCAACGGTTTGCCATCATCCCAGGTTACACCTTGCTTGAGTTTGTACGTGTATGTTAAACCGTCCGCAGATTCCTCAGGCAGTTCAGCCGAGAGATCAGGTACCAACTTTAGAGTCAAGTAATCGAGTCGCACAAGAAATCGCTGCGTGTAATCGAAAATCATGATGCGCGATTGTGAAGCGCCGTTGGTTGGATGAAGATTATCGGGTTCTCCACGCCAGTGAAACACAACCACATTTTCAGTCGACCAGTCCGACTCCCACTTCGATGGTGGTGAATTCTGAACGTATCTCTTCTGATTTTCAGAATCGTCCGGACCAGTTTTTCCGCTGGTATCTACAAACTGTCCTTGCGGATCAGAACTTCCGCAAGATGAAAGAACAGCAGCACAGGGAAGAATGAAAGCAAGAGTGCGGAACAGCTTATTCATAGAGTGATAGCGTTGAATTACAAATATAGTGCTGGCGCTCCGAAAATGGTCTGAAATACGTCACTCTACCGGAAGTTAAAAACCGCGCATGGGATACCTTAAAAAACCGGAAATTGTTATAAATTTGCACCCCGTAAATGAATGCTTTGTGCATTGTATTACTGTCATCCGGTGAGGTGGGTGAGTGGCCGATACCAGTAGTTTGCTAAACTGCCGTACGCCAAAAGCGTACCGAGGGTTCGAATCCCTCCTTCACCGCAAACATTTCTAAAATGCCGCCGCCGTGCGGCATTTTTTATTGAAGCCCGCGCATGTCGAACTTGTTCGAATATGCGCGGGCTTCAATAAAAAATGTAGCCAAGCTTGCTTGGCGTGGCATTTTAGAAATGTTTGCAGGACCACCCCTGCGGGATCAACGCAGTTAATCCCGACTCTTCTGTGGTTCCCGACGTAAACGCTAGTGCATTCTCGGTAATTTTCATTTTGTTGCAGAACCACCCCGCATAATCAACCGATTTAATCGCGGAATGAGTAGCGTGTAATTTGTAATGTGTAATCAGGAACACTTGCACCTCACACCACCATCGCCGATCTATAATAACCAGCAACCACCGCCACGATCAGAAGAATCATAATGATCCAGAAGAACGTTCCCATTGCGATCAGGGCGCCCTCTTCGACTTTGCCTTCATCTCTTTTTGCTGACAGCGGAGGCAGCAACGCAAAAATGAGAAAGAAGAAAAACAACGGAACAATGATTAACGGGATCCATGAAATGCCCCAATACACCGGTCCAAACGGACGTATCCAGAGCTGACCACCCAGTGTCGCAAGGAAGATCAGTAATACCACAATCCACAAACCGCTAAGAGGTCGGCGGGAAGAAAGTGAGAAGAGCAGAATAAGGAAGAAACTCACGAGCAATGCTGCAGGAATGATTCCGTAGTTCATGGCGTCAGGTTTTAGAACTTTCTCCGTCCTAACTTCCTGCCATAAGCTTGCTATGACGTATTACTCGACCTGCTGCGTTCAAATGCGTTGAGGATTCTGCTCGCATCGGGGTGCATTGTTCCCGATTTCTAAGTGTGAACTATGAATCGGGAACCGTACTTTTGATCATGCGCATCACCTTCCTCGGTACCGGCACTTCCCAAGGCGTTCCCGTCATCGGGTGCGAGTGCGCAGTGTGTACATCCACCGATCCGCGTGATAACCGTTTACGTTGTTCCGTTCTGATCGAACACGATGGAAAAAGCATTGTCATCGATTCCGGACCCGATTTCCGTCAGCAGATGTTGCGTGTGAAAGTGAAAAAGCTTGACGCGGTTGTCTTTACGCACGAGCATAAAGATCATCTCGCAGGATTAGATGAAGTCCGCGCGTTCAATTTTCTGAACAAAGGCAAAGCATTTCCGATTTACGCAACAGAACATGTGCAGCGCGCGATTCGTCGCGAGTACGCATACATATTTGAAACACCTTCTTATCCGGGAATTCCGAAACTGGATATTCACACCATCGACGAAAAACCATTCTCCGCAGAAGGAATAGATCTCATCCCGGTAAAAGTGTTTCATCATCTACTTCCGGTACTCGGATTTCGCGTCGGCGGATTCGTTTACATCACTGATGCAAACCGAATCGACGAAGATGAACGCAAAAAAATCCGCGGCGCTGATGTAATTGTGCTCAATGCACTTCGTCGCGAAGCACACATTTCTCACTTCACATTGCAAGAAGCGATTGATCTGATTGCCGATCTCAAACCAAAGATGGCGTATCTCACGCATTTGAGTCACCAGATGGGAAAGCATGAGGACGTAAATGCGGAGTTGCCTCCAAACATTCGCATCTCGTACGACGGGCTCATGCTAGAACTATAACCGCATTCATTTTTGACCGCCAAGACGCCAAGAGCGCCAAGAAAAATTAACCAATACTTGGCGCTCTTGGCGTCTTGGCGGTTAAAAAAAAATCCCGCCGCATCTCTGCAACGGGATTTCATATTTAGATTGAATCATCGAATCATTGTATCATCGAATCATCATTACGGGTGTTCATGTTACGCCGCGGCTTGCATCGGATCATCCATCATGATGATATCGTTCACCACAATCTCCGTGCTCGAACGCTTCTGTCCGAGTTTATCTACCCATGAGCGCTGAACGAGTCGTCCGTTCACGCCCACTTTTCTTCCTTTGTGAAGGTACTGCTCGGCCACATCTGCCTGGGCTTCCCACGCAACGAGGTTAAACCAATTCACGTTGCTGGTTTTCGTTCCGTCAGCTGCGTTGCTGTAAGTAACGTGAGCGAGTGAGAATCGCGCCACTTTTTTTCCGGTGGTCGTTGCTTTCACTTCAGGATTCATTCCGAGTTTCCCGATCAACTGTACATTGTTCGCCTGCATCTTGTTTTCTGTTTTCATCTTGATAAAAAATTAAAGTTTGAATAAATAAATAATTGTCGCAGCCATCGTTGACTTGAATCGACGGTGCAAAGATGTGATGACCGTTTCCGATTAGTCGGGTGTTAAACGTTTGTAGTCGACTGTAAGTATTTGTAAACGTTTGTAAACGGATATAGTATTGATAATCAATCACTAATGGCTGAAAGAGGAAAACAAAAAAAGAGCCCCGAAGGACTCTTTTCCAGAATATTAACGTGAAAACCTAGTTACCTGTGTTGAAATTTCCACCGATACGCACAGTTCCAATCTGACCATTATCTGGTTTTTCAACTGCAAGATTGAATGATCCGCAAGCCTGATCGCCTTCGATGTAATCA
>CAYUTR010000423.1:0-3789 GCA_964447465.1 uncultured Chryseobacterium sp. | reverse complement strand
GAGAAAAAACTATATTTTTGTTTAAACACACTTTAACATGAAGCACCTCTTCACATCATTCCTGCTGGTTTGCAGCCTCGCAGCCAGCGCACAAATTGACATGGGCGTTCCTGCGGCTGCAGGCATGGGCGGAACCTCAACGGCGATGCTCGGTAACTATGATTGTCTGGGAATCAATCCAGCAAATCTTGGGTGGAGAGAAAATTATAAGTTTACGTTTACACTGGCGAATGTTGGATTATCGGCGCAGTCTCGCGCACTTGATTTCCCCACCCTGCGTGGTGCCATTCTTCATCCGTCGGATACTTTCACACAGGCGCAAAAAGATCAGTACGCTCAGTCATTTGCAACGCCAGAAGGGTTTAACCTGAACGCAAATGTCAATTGGTTCGCTGCTTCAATATACTTCCCGAAGTTCGGTGGCCTCGCCGTGAATGTTCGCGATCGTGCATTTGGACATGTAACACTCAGCCAAACCGCTGCTGATATTATGTTCAATGGAATTTACGCGCAGGGATATCAGGATTCCTCGGCGTATGGACAGAACATGTCGTCATATCTTGATGGCACACGACTCAGCCTGCTGCATTATCGTGAAGTAAATATTGCGTATGGAAGAAAACTTTTCGGCTTCGGAACCAAAACAGAATCGGGAGAACAACCGATTGAATTCTTCGGTGGTTTCGGTTTCAAATTGATCTGGGGATTAGGAAATCTCGATGTAAAAATCGGCGATGGATTGGTGACCGGAAATTCTTCCATGACATCTACTTACAATATTAATTACGGTGACATTCAGAATTTCCAATCCGTAACACCATCGTCTGTCTTCAAATCTGTTGGTCAGGGAACGGCAATGGATTTTGGTTTTACCGCAGTGATCAATGAAAAAATCCGTGCAGCGATTTCAATCACCGATATCGGCTCAATTTCGTGGGACGAAAATCTACTCATCGCAAGTGATACCACGATGCCGAATTTTGACAGCCTGATGACCGGGTTTGAATCATGGGACCTCAACAGCCAGGCCGAGTTTTTCATGAAAGACTTCATGAATTACGAGCCAGGCGCAGGTTACGTGACAAAACTCCCCGGCCGCATGCGCCTTGGATACGGCATGAAGATCGGCGAGAAGATTAATATCGGAATGGATATTGTTATTCCACTGAACCAAACATTGTACAACATTCAGTCCCCCTATATTTCTATCGGTGGTGAATTTAAGGTCGCTGAGATCTTCCGCGTCCAGACTGGATTTGCTGGCAATAAAGAAATTGGATGGAATGTTCCTGTCGGCATAACGTTGGGGCCGCTCGGATTTTTCGAAATCGGCCTTGCTACAGGTGACGTACTTACTTACTTCGCGAAGACTGACAATCCGAATATGTCTTTCGCTCTTGCGGTGATCCGTTTCAACTTCAAAGCGATGGAAAATATGGACTAGTCAGCCTTCGACTACGCTCAGTCTGACAATTACCACATGAATTTCAATAACAAAATCGTTTGGATTACAGGAGCTTCATCGGGTATCGGTGAAGCTCTTGCTTTAGCATTCGCACAACAGGGAGTGCAACTTGTCTTGTCCGCGCGCCGGCGTGAGGAACTGGAACGTGTGGCGAAAAGTTGCGGTGCCGACAAGTGCATGATTCTTCCAATGGATCTTGCAGACACCAGGAATGTGAATCAGTTGACCGAACAAGTCATTCAGAAATTTGGCCGCATCGATTTTCTCGTCAACAACGGAGGAATTTCTCAACGTGCGCTTGCGAAGGATTCACCGATTGAAATTGATCGCAAGATCATGGAAGTAAATTACTTCGGGCAAATTGCGCTCACGAAAAGTGTTTTGCCACATATGCTGAAGCAGAAGAGCGGACACATTGTTGTGATCAGCAGCATCTCAGGAAAATTCGGTTTCTATTTGCGCTCCGCCTATTCTGCATCCAAACATGCGCTGCACGGATTTTTCGATTCGCTTCGTCTTGAAAATGAAGAAGACGGAATTAAAGTAACGATTGCTCTGCCTGGGAAAATCCAGAGCAATATTTCTCTCCACGCCTTGAAAGGTGACGGCACTGCTCATAGCGTAATGGACAACAGCCACGAAATAGGAATGTCGGCAGCAGATTGCGCGAGAATTATTCTGGATGCAGTTGCTCTTGGAAAAGAAGAAGTACTCGTTGGAGGAAAGGAAATAAGAGCGGTGTGGCTGAAGAGACATTTCCCGGGATGGTTTGGGAGAGTGATACGGAGACAGAAAAGAGAATAGGAATGCAAAAATAGGAACGCGGATTTTTTATATTCTTTGTTTTCTAAATCGCTTCGCAAGGATGAGTCCTATAAATAGAAACATTGGTTTGCAGATTTTATGAGAGTGGCTTGAGTTTATCTCATAAGATCAAAAAACGAAACGTTCTATTTATAGGACTCATCCTTGCGAAGAACTAGCACCAACGGACAAAGAAATCCGTGTTCCAATTTTATGTTCTATGTTTTCCAGTGCATAAAATGCACATGATAATCCTCCCGGATTTTCCAATCGCCGTGCACAACGAATCCTTTCTTCTTATACATCTCCACATTCTTCAGCACAGAGGTTTCGAGATAAACCGGCTTTGAGTTCTTAGCAGATGTTTCAAGAATGAAATTGATCATCTTCGAGCCAAGACCTTTTCCTTGTGCTTCGGGCGCGGTGCCGATCATCTGCAAATAAAAATGCGGCGATGCCGGGCGAAATGAATTCATCTTCTTGTCTTTCGAAGAAGCATATTTCATTCGCGACCAACCAATTGATTTTCGAACGAGATTCAATTGGCGAAGCGTGTCGGAAAATTTCGCGGGATAAGATATCGGATCGTACATCACCACTGCGCCGAGTAAATCTTCGGTTACGAAAACACCATCTCGTGCGAAACCGGTGTCGAAAACATATTCCATGAGCGAAATCAATCTTCTATCACGAAATTGATCTGGAATGATAGTGTCGTTCACTGCAGGATTTGCATTGAACGATGCAGCGAGTAATTTCACTACAACATCACGTTCAGCAATTGTAGCCAGGCGCATCATTTCACAAGTATGCGGGCTTCTAACATGTCGTGAATGGCATATTTCACCCCTTCTCTGCCCAAACCGGAATCCTTGATGCCGCCGTAAGGCATGTGATCTACGCGGAAAGTTGGAACATCGTTGATGATCACACCGCCAGTCTGAATTTCATTGAACGCAAGATCAACTTCGTGCATGTCGTTTGTGAAAACTCCTGCCTGCAAGCCAAAATGCGTGTCGTTGATCATCCGGATGGCATCTTTGAAATCGTCGAATGATTCAACTGTCACCACCGGTCCGAATATTTCTTCTCTGCAAACTTTCATCGATGAAGAAGTATTCGTGAGCAACGTTGGATGATAATATGATTTATCGCGATGTCCGCCGCACAAAACTTTCGCTCCGGCTTTCACCGCTTCATTCACCCACTCTTCAACTCGCTTTGCATTTTCTTCGTCAATCATCACGCCGATGTCGGTGGAATTGTCTTCCGGATTTCCGTTCTTCAACGCTTTCGTCATCTCAGTAAATCGCTGAATGAAAGTGTTGAACATGGAACTGTGTACGAACAATCGCTGTGCGTGAATGCAGATCTGCCCCGAGTAAGCAAATCCTCCAACGAGACATTTTTTCAATGCAGATTCCATTTCCGCAGTCCGCGCGACAATCACTCCAGCATTACCACCAAGTTCGAGAACCACTTTCTTCTTTCCCGCATTCTTCTTCATCTCCCATCCTACT
>CAYUTR010000422.1:0-3791 GCA_964447465.1 uncultured Chryseobacterium sp. | reverse complement strand
CGTTGCCAGCAGGCCGTCATCTCTAAGCGAATGAAGTAAACGGATCGCAGTTTCGGTAGCTGTTCCAACCAGGCCGGCAATTTCCTCCCTTGAGAGGGAAACATTGATGGTTTCTCCGTCCGTTTCGTACCCGAACTTGTCAGCGAGAATTAACAAAACTTCTGCCAGTCGCGCCCGCACCGACTTCCGCGCGAGACCCGCGAGATGATGTTCCGCATCACGGAGTTCCTGGGTTAAAAGGCGGATTACCGCGAAAGAAAACTCGGCATCGGAATCGAGAACGTTCAGAAAGGTTTCTTTAGGAACACTAAGCACAACCGAATCTTCCAAAGCCGCCGCACTGCAGGAGAAAGAATCTCCACCCAACACAGCACGGTATCCCATTATGTCATTACTGGAAGCAAGGTGAACAATCTGTTCTCTGCCCTGCTGATCGGTTGTATAGAGCTTGAGCTTTCCGGAAACCACGAAGTAAACGCTCGTCGGAATTTTTCCCTCGTGAAAAAGCATGGCTCCTTTCGCGAAGTGTTGTTCGAGAGAAGCGGATTTGATTTTGGAAAGGGATTCGGGTTTGAGGCGGTTGAGCATTTTACCTTTACAAATGAATATTGAATGAAATCAATCCAATGGGACTGAATTTTGTTTCAACTGACTTACCTGTGTTGTCACCAGAGTAATTTCCTACGCTTGTATTGTAACCTGAATAACTTCCCTCTGACTTATAACTACCAATTCGCAACCGACCCTCTGTTGAAATTGAAAACATGCTGCCAATTCTGAATTGTACACCACCCAGAGGTGTAACTCCGAAGCCGCGAATCGACGAAGTTCCTTTTTCATCATAGTACGCATTAAATGAAAAGTCAATATCGTAATCGCTTGTGCTCGAATAGTAGAACACATCCGCACCTCCATAAACCATGATTTTCTTGATGTGCTTTTCAAATTGATAACCAACCTTCACAACAAGTTTTGTCGATTTCAAATTGAAGCTGTTAATTGAATCTCCTAAAAAAGAACTACTCTGGTTACCTTCATTATTCGTATTTGTAAACGAGAAGTCGAGCCCTGAGCGAATTGCCATATTATTTGCCAAATGGTATCTATAATTTAATCCATATCCAGGATTAATATTGAATCCGTAATCCCAATAGGTTGAACCATATCCACCCCAGTAGCCAGTCGCCCAATACCCAAAACCGGTCGGTCCATAATCATCCTGATTTACGAAGTAACCCGTGTAAGCTCCCTGGAAACTAAATAAACTGTAAATGTTAGTGAAGCCAAAACCTATTTCGTGTTTACGAAATCTGGATGAATCCGCTTCTTGTGCGAATCCTAATGTTGACGTGGAAACTAAAATGATTGCGAAAAGTTTTTTCATATGGCGAGGTTAATGACACCAATATAATCTGTTCTCAATTGCATTCCAAGACTCTGGATTATATCGTTGAACATATGATCGAAATGTGAATAAAAAAGGTCCGAAGTTTTCACTCCGGACCTTTCGAATTTCGAATTTTCAAATTTTCAAATCATTTACTTCGTCTTCACCATCTGCTTCGTATCAATCACTTGACCATCCGCAACCAAAGCATACGAGTAAATTCCGTTGCTGAGATCATCTGCGAAAACGTTGAGTTGTCCTGCACCGCGACCATCCAGATCAACAACCTGAATAAGTTTTCCGTTTACATCGTAAAACATCATCTGTGCTTTCACAACAGATTCAGGTAAATGATAAGTGATGGTTGTTTGTTCTGCGAAAGGATTCGGAACGTTTTGGTTGAGAACAACGGATTCAGAATTTGTTAATGTAACATCCTGTTCGTTGGTTGCACTACCCGAAGTACGTGCATTCGATGAGCAACAATTCGAAATTTGTGATTGAAGACTATCGATTTGTGTTTGTTGTTCTTGCATGCCTGCAATAAGGATTGCTATGAACGCGTTGTAATCAAGGCCCAAATATGTAGTTTGCGGAGAAATTTCATTGCCCAAAGTATCATATCGCGCTGGTCGTGTGTGGGTACTCACCAATTCTGGCAATACGACTTGAACTTCTTGAGCTATCATCCCATATTGAAGTGACGATCTGAAATTCATTCCATAACTATTCGTTGTATCGAAATAATACACACGCGGCTGAATGTCATTTAATATTTCCAAAGCATCGCTCAGTGTATCAATGTTGGTCTTAAACATTTGATCTGAAGGTGGAATATTGTTCGTTCCAGATACAATCCCATTGAACATAATGTCGCCTTCTACCCACAAGGCAAAACCAGTGCCTTGCTGAACATATGTAAATACTCCAATATTGCTTACACCGGAATTCGCCGTGAAGTAGCCTCCATAATTTTCGGTTCCGTTTGCTGCTGGGCCGTTTGCAAATCCTTCCACACCAATATTTCTCTTACCTGAACCACTCGCACGAAACGATCCTGCTGTATAGACTTTGTCAGAGGCACTAGAAACTATTGGAGCAACTACAGAAAGCAAACCAAACACAACTCCACCTAGCGATTGATCTGTATTCAAGATAAATCCACCTATTGTCCCACTACCCGAACCCGATTGTTGACCTACATACAGTTTTGAAGGCACAAAATTGTTACATACGCCACCGATAGTCACTTTACTGTTTAATTGATTGCCGATGAAATGAAACTGGTTAGCATTCAAATCCACCACAGTTTGCTGATTTAGTACGCTTGGTGCTGCGCAGCTGCCTCCAAATCCTCCGGGCGCCTGGATGTACACAACATCCCCGTTTGAGTCAATCGAAAGTACACCTTGATTCGTTGAAGCAGGTCCAGGAACAGATGTTCCGTATTTCATATCGGTAAAACGCAAACCGCTTGTGCCGGCCGTATTTGGGTTATTGGCATTCAATGACTGAGAATTTATCTCAACCGTATTCCCAGGCGCTGATGTGTTAATTCCAACGCGACGCTCTTTTAGAAACGTATTTACTGTGTTAACCTGAGTGTTGTCTGATGGAAAAATGATGAAATCCCCGGTTAAATTTGTGTACATGTCAGTGAAAATTCCTGTAGTGTTTGCAGCAACCGGATTCTGCTGCGTATACGTTATGCGGAACATTCGAGTTGACCCGCTTGGGTCACGCAAAATTTCGAGACGTGCGGCAGGATCTTTGATAGTACTGCCATAATAATTTCCAATCCCGAAGTATCCGGTAATCGGAGTCCAACGTCCAACCTCAATTCCATCAGGTCCTCCGCCTTGTGACGCAGGTTGATTTACATTGTTCGTGTAGACAAAACGTAAATAATCGGAACCGAATGCCGGACCATCGTCGGACCATGAGATTACTGCGTCCTTGCGATTTGCACCTTCATCTTTCAATCCAACATAAATTGCATCACTGTCCCATTGCATGAATGCACCAACACGCATCCACGGGCGCCATCCTGCAGCAAAAGTGCTACTTGGATTTGCAGAGGGCACTGCTCCATCAATGTGCAGCATACTCAGCGGAAATTTTCTATTGATTCCAACGTAACCCGCATCAAACTGACTGCCGCCTCTTATTCGCATCCGTTCAAATGAATTGGTTGTATAGAACACCATGTCGCCAGTAAAAGGCGCGGGTGTACTCGCACGTAAACAAAAATCAAAAGTATTGTTTGTGAAAATCGCGCCCTTCTCTGTTGTTGTAGTTGCCGTCGCGCCAGTCCACATACTCCAAACATTGGATTGGGTATTTGTACCATCGGTACGAAACAATTTTCCAGCGGTAAACAACGTAGTCGGTGGTAAAAGAAGTT
>CAYUTR010000421.1:0-3818 GCA_964447465.1 uncultured Chryseobacterium sp. | reverse complement strand
AGATATCCCAACGCTCCTTCACGATCACCAATCGGATCTCCGGAGTGAACGAATAGAGCCGCAACTGCCATGCAAAGGATTAACGGAATTGTGGCTGCACGCGTAAAGAGTCCTGTTACAATAAAAACGGTACAGATTACTTCGGCGAAAACTGTAAGTACGAGTGAACCAGAAGGACCAATGCCAATCGGATCGGGGAAGCTTTCGGCTTTCGCAGTGAAGTCCATAAATTTTGGCCAACCGTGGAGCAACATGAGTGCGGCCGAAACACGGAGTGTAAGTGATGCCCAGTTGCGGCTGTTATCGGATTGGAGAAATTTGAGACCTGTGTATGCCATAATTAGGTTTCCGCTACTTCGTTTTGATTATCGTTCTATTTCCTTCTACGCGTACCCTTTGTGGGATGTTGTTTATTATAGATAACCGGGGAAATTACGACTTCATCCGCGTAAAGTTCACACATTATCAGGTAATGAAATGGCACAATCGACCGTGTCTCTGATAATCCCTATATCTGGAAGCAGAGTTCGGATAGTTTGCTATATGGAAGGCACCTTAAAGAACCATCATTTTTTAGAGATTCGTCGGCGCAATTCAACCTTCGCTTCTGGAACCGAATAAGATTTACCCTTGCCAGCTTCATATTCTTTGATACGCTTTTTAAGTTCTGACCCGTTGGCCTTTGACAGTGAAACCTTGGGGCTCGACTTTTCTCGGTTTTTCCGAACGTGTTCAATCGCTTCGGCTACAGTAAAGCTAGGTGACTTTCCGGAACGGTGGTTCTTTGAAATTCGTTCCAATTCGCGGAACAATTCGTCATCTTCTTCGATAGGCATACAGAACTCTTTAACCATTGCATGAATCATGTTTCAATGTGACGCGATCCATAGTCTTCAGTTGATCCATTTATCTTTTTTCGCAGTTCTTCATTAGTCATGACGAGATATTTCACTTTATGCGTTTGAAACGCAGATTTGGATGCTGCTTCGGATGAAATACATGAACCACTTCAATAACATCTGATTGTATCTCACAGATTACCAGATGAGGAAATTGGTTCAAATGATAAATACGATAGCCATCCTTTAATATGAAACCTGAGTTGGGATGAATGCCAATGAAAATTAGGAGTTCTTCAAATTCGTTGTAAAATAAATCTTGGAGATGTTCACCCGGTTCGAAATACCAATTCTCAATTTGGTCCAGACCCCAATGTGCGAGGTCTGAAACAAGTACTTTCATTTTTTTCGCCTGGTTTTTCGTTTCTCATACTCGGCGCGGCTTTCTTCCACCGTGAGCAGTTTGGATTTCCCAGCTTGGATAGCCGCCGTTCTTTTTCTTAACTCTTGCATCAGTTCTTCTGCATCCTCGTTATCGTCAGGGGCATTGTATTCCTCTAACATTGATTTGAACATCTTCAAGGTTCTTCGATCAACCATTTTCAGGCCATTGCAGATCGATTTTCTCAGTTCTTCATTAGTCATAACGGGATATTCATTTGATGCGTTTGAATTTCATTTTTGGATGCCTTTTATCGTGCACGATTTGAACAACGACGAATTCAACAGTCTCAATTTCGTATATAACGAAATAGGGAAATCTCGACAAATGAGTGCATCTATATCCTTTTCTGATTTTGATGCCGGCATTTGGATTGTTAAGGAGGAAATCCAGATGGTCTATTAATTCCTCCACGAATTGCTCGGGAAGGTGAGAAGCTATTTTCAGATAATGTTCTTCAATCTCAATTAAATCAAGTTCGGCTTCCGGTGTAAACCGAATACTCATGATTCACGTTTCTTTTTTCGTTTCAGATATCTGGCTTTCACATCTTCGACTGTGAGAAGTTTGGTCTTTCCGGTTTTGTAGGCTTTACTTCTCTTTTCCAACTCGGCATACAGTTCCTTCTCATCCTCACCATCAGCAGGAGCATGATATTCCACGATCAATGCGTTGATCATCTTAAGGGTACGTCGATCAGCCATCTTGAGAGCTCCACAGATCGATTTTCTTAGTTCTTCATTTGTCATAGCTCAAATATAAATAATATATTTAAATATTATCGCTAATGTATGAAATTACCTGATCCGTAGGCTTGACATTGGAAAAATAACTAAGGAGTTTCTGCAATACACGATCTACAACACTGTCCGGACAACTCGCACCACTTGTCAATACAATCTTCACGGGAGTTATGGAGGGCAGCCATGCTGAAGATTCCTTTAGCTGATGCGTATGCAAATCGAAATGTTGGATCACATCCCTCGAAAGAATTTCCGTTTCATCCTTAATGAAATAAGTCGCAAATTTCCGCTCACACAATTCTACAATGTGGGAAGTATTGGAACTGTTGTAACCTCCAACCACAATCGCCAGATCGGCATCCTGCTCAAGCAGTCCGTATGTCGCATCCTGATTCTCATTCGTGGCATAGCACAACGTATCGCGCGTATCCGCAAAGTGACTTTTGATTTCTGCTTCTCCGTATTTCTGCTTCATCACATCACGGAAGTAATCAGCAATTTCCTGGGTTTCACTCGCGAGCATGGTCGTTTGATTGATCACACCAACACGGACAAGATGTTTCTCCGGATCAAATCCATTGCTGAAACGACTTGCGAACTTTGCGATGAAATCACTCAGCGAAATTTCTCCACGCATAAAAGCGCCGACTTCACGTGCTTCTGCAATGTCTTTCACCACCAGCACCGGACTTTCATCCACACTATGTGAAAACGTTGCACGCGTTTCTTCGTGATTCGGTTTGCCGTGAATGATAATGGTGTATTCTCCTTTTCCGAGAGAACCCGATTTCTTCCAAACGCGTTCTACAAACGGACAAGTTGTGTTATAATGCTGCGGCTCAATTCCGAGTGAACGTAAACGCGTCTCAATCTCCAGCGTGGTGCCGAACGCTGGAATGATCACTATATCATCCGGTTTCAGTTCTTCCCATGGTATGATTTGATTTCCGGATGTATCCATCAGGAATTGCACACCGCGTGCAACAAGATCATTGTTCACTTCTGGATTGTGAATCATCTGGCTCAAAAGAAAAATCCGCTTGCCGGGATTTTCATCAATCGCGCGGAAAGAAATCTCTACAGCATTCTCTACGCCATAACAAAATCCAAAATGACGCGCAATGAAAATCTGAACAGGTCCGAAATCAAGTAGAGTAGGAGCGTTGTTTCCTTTTTTCGGATCCTCCGCTTTGCGAATGGCTTTTATTCTCGAGATGATCGGGCTGCGGTAGAAGTCTGGGATGTTAAATGATTTCATTTCTACTTCCTCTTGTGTAAGGCACGAGTCATCCTGAGCGGAGCCGAAGGATGACGACTACAATCCGTACTTATCAATCAAATACACCAACGCCGTCATCGCGCCCGCACCCATGTGCAGCTCACGCTTGTTCACTTTGTCAAAAGTATCAATCTCCGTGTGGTGATAATCGAAATAACGCTGCGAGTCCGGCTCCAATCCGAATAGCGGAGTTCCGGTTTCATGCAGCTCCTCTATATCTGCACCACCACCTCCGCCAAGGAAATCATAAACGCCGTAACGATAGAAAAGTGGTTGCCACGATTGCGCTTTTGCTTTTTGCTCAGGAGTTGCAGTGATTCCAAATCCACGTGGAGTGAATCCACCAGCGTCAGATTCAATCGCAGCTACGTGTTTGATTTTATTATCGCGTGAGTACTTTGCATACGCTGCCCCACCGCGTCCGCCGTTTTCTTCGTTCATCCACATCACCGCACGAATCGTGTGCTTCGGTTTAATCTTAAGTGCTTTGAATGCCCGCAGTACTTCAATTGCCT
>CAYUTR010000420.1:0-3832 GCA_964447465.1 uncultured Chryseobacterium sp. | reverse complement strand
CACTGGTGGCACAATTCGAACTCTCGGATCGTGTGAACCCGTTTTTTGTTGTAACCATAACAAAGTCCGCTCACACAGCGGACTTTTCGCATTTATAGACTTGACCAATGCAAACGATTGAAATAAATAAGCCGATAACCAAAACGAAACTTCGTGTAATCACGGAGAAGCGGGCTGCGGATATGCTCACACCAGTGAGTCTGTATCTGAAGCTGCGCGATCGTTTTCCGGGAAGTATTCTGCTCGAGAGTGCGGAGAACCAGGAAGGGAAAAACAGTCGCTCGTTTATTGCGTTTGATAAATTAGCGACGATTTCTGCGACTTCGAAATCTACGGTCATTGAAGCTGGTGGTGATGTTCGTGAAGATATTTTGGGAACACCATTTGAGCTATTACAGCAATTCGTTGACTCATATTCGTTCGATACACAACTCGACCGTGGGAACGGAATCTTCGGATATATCGGCTATGATGCGATTCAGTTCGTAGAACCAACAGTTGGAATTACTGTAGATTCAGAGATGCCGCTGTTCCAGTTTTCATTGTTCCGCTATGTAGTGGAGTTTGATCACTTGCGTCATACGTTGACGATCAATCAATATGTTCAGGGCGATGAAGAAGCAAAATCTCTTCCACGCGATTTATTCAACGGAATTTCAGGACCGGTTTATCCTTTTCAACTGAAGAATGATGAATCGGCAGATATTTCTCCGGAAGACTACAAGGCAAAAGTAGTTCGTGCGAAGGAACACTGCCGTCGCGGAGATGTGTTCCAGGTGGTGTTGTCGCGCAAGTTTACGCAACCGTTCAGCGGAGATGAATTCAATGTGTATCGTGCTTTGCGCATGATCAATCCATCACCGTATTTGTTCTTCGCCGACTTCCGCGATTTCTCTTTGTTCGGATCTTCACCGGAAGCACAATTGATTTCGAAAAACGGTGAAGCAGAAATTCACCCGATTGCGGGAACGTATCGCAAAACCGGAGATGAAAGTATTGACAAAGACGCTGCGGAGCGACTGAAACTCGACGCGAAAGAAAATTCGGAACACATCATGCTTGTGGATCTTGCACGAAATGATCTTTCACGATTCTGTTCGAATGTAAGAGTAAAGGAATTTCGTGAGGTTCATAACTACTCGCATGTGATCCATCTCGTTTCCAAAGTCACAGGAGCAGTGCGGTCGGCATCTGTAGTTGATCAGATAAAAAATGTATCACCTGCAGGCACTTTGTCAGGAGCTCCGAAAGTTCGCGCGATGCAGATCATTAATGAAAATGAGAAGAGTCCACGTGAATGGTACGGTGGCTGCATTGGCGCAATCGGATTCGACGGTTCGGTGAACATGGCGATTCTGATTCGTACGTTCATGAGCAGAAATAGTGAATTGCAATATCGTGCCGGTGCAGGAATCGTGATTGACTCTGATCCTGAAAGCGAGCTGAATGAAGTGAATCACAAACTCGGTGCATTGCGCGCTGCATTGAAAATGGCTGTAACGCTTTAGAGTATGGAAAAGATATTGGTATTCGACAATTACGATTCGTTCACTTACAATCTGGTTCACCTGATTGAAAAGGTTTCCGGCAATGTGAAAGTAGACGTGGTGCGCAACGATGAGTTTCCATTGGAGAATGCGGCGAACTATGATCGCATCATTTTATCTCCGGGTCCGGGAATTCCGGAAGAGGCGGGTGATTTACTTGCATTGATTAAAATGTACAAAGGCAAGAAACCCATTCTCGGCGTTTGTCTCGGTCAGCAGGCGATTGCAGTTGCAGAAGGAGGAAAGCTGATCAATCTCGATAAAGTGTATCACGGTGTTGCAACTCCCATGCAAATCACCGGAAGCGATTCAGTTCTGTTCCGCGAAATCAAGAGCGGATTCAACGCGGGACGTTATCATTCATGGGTGATTGATGAAAGCACTTTGCCGAATAATTACCACATCACAGCGCGCGACGAAAACAACCAGATCATGGCGATAGAAGATCGTGATCAGAGAATTTACGCTGTGCAGTTTCACCCGGAATCAATCATGACCGATTGCGGAGAACAGATCATGCTTAACTTTTTAAATTCATGAAAGCCGCGCTGGAAAAATTATTCAATCACGAGTCGCTGACAGCTGCAGAGGCGAGTGACATACTACGTTCCATTGGAAACGGGGAAGTGAATGCTGCGCAGACTGCGGCGTTCATGTCGGTGTACCGCTTGCGTGAAATTACGCTGGAGGAATTGCGTGGATTTCGTTCGGCATTGCTTGAACTTGCGTTGCCCGTGAAGTTGGATGCTCAGAACGCAATTGACTTATGCGGAACCGGTGGAGATGGAAGAAATTCCTTCAACATTTCTACGCTCTCCTGTTTCGTCGTTGCAGCTTGTGGCGGTCGCGTAATCAAACACGGTAACTATGGTGTTTCATCTGTTTCAGGATCATCAACTGTTCTGGAGAAACTCGGATACAAATTCACGAATGATTCTTCCGAACTGAATCGCTCGCTGGAAACTAGTGGAGTTTGTTTTTTGCACGCACCGCTTTTTCACACTGCGTTAAAGCATGTAGCGGGAACGCGGAAAGAACTTGGAACCAGAACTTTCTTCAACATGCTTGGACCCTTGGTGAATCCTGCGCGACCTTCGCACAGATTGACCGGCGTGTTCAGCAATGAACTTTTACGGAAGTATCAGTATCTCCTGCAGGAAACAGAAGAAAAATACACACTCGTTCACAGCGACGATGGTTTCGACGAGATTTCATTGACTGCACCGTTTCGCATCGTCACTAATCAGTTTCAGAAAGTTTACTCAGCTGGTGAAATCGGATTGGAGAGAATTACTCCGGAAGATTTGTTCGGTGGACACACTGCTGATGAAGCTTCGGAAGTATTTGTCTCGATTCTCAACGGCAAGGGAACCATCGCACAGAACAATGTTGTAGCTGCAAATTCCGGTGCAGCGTTGTTCACACTGGGAATCGCTAATTCATTGACAGACGGAATAGCCTTGGCGCAGGAAGCGCTGACATCAGGCAACGCGAAGGAACGTTTTAATTCATTCATCAATTGTATCACACGAGATCGCCACGTCCCGACTGAAAAAGTCGTGACTCGCGATGACGTGCGGCCCAAATAAGACGAAAGTATATGATAACACTTACATCCATACTAGACGAAATCATCGCGAACAAGAAGCGTGAGGTGGAAGAACGCAAACAGCTTTATCCAACTATGTTGTTGGAGCGCAGTTTGTATTTTGAGACTACACCTGTTTCACTTTCAAAGTATCTGAAGAGAACAGACATGAACGGTGTTATCGCGGAATTCAAGCGGAAGTCGCCTTCGAAAGGTGACATAAATCCGTACGCTGATGTAGCAGCAACTACACTTGGCTACATGCAGGCGGGTGCGAGTGCATTATCCATCCTCACGGACACAAAATACTTCGGTGGCAAGAGTGCAGATCTGGAAATAGCACGCAAAGTAAATTACTGTCCGATACTTCGCAAAGATTTCGTGGTAGACGAATACCAGGTGATTGAAGCGAAATCAATTGGTGCTGATGCCATTCTTCTGATTGCCGCCGTTCTTTCTGAGCAGCAAATTGCATTGTTGAGTAAACTTGCATTTTCATTGGGAATGGAAGTGCTGTTTGAAATGCATGATCAGCAAGAGCTTTCGAAATATCGTCCTGAATTTATCGCCGGTGTGAATAACCGCAACCTGCACGACTTTTCAGTTTCACTCGAGCGATCAGAGAAATTTGCAGAAGTACTTCCGAAAGAGTCAATCAAAGTTGCTGAGAGCGGTATTTCTTCGGCAGAAGATGTAA
>CAYUTR010000419.1:0-3864 GCA_964447465.1 uncultured Chryseobacterium sp. | reverse complement strand
CGTTCTGATTGCGATGGCGTTTTTCGCATTCACGTTACATCTCTATAACCAGGCGTTAATTGTTGTAATTGTTCTTCAGGGAGCAATCACATTGTTTTCCCTCATTACGCTACCTGTGGAATTCGATGCAAGTCGCCGGGCACTTGTTTGGCTCGAACAAACAGGAATGATGCGCGGTGGACGTGAACATGATGCAGCAAAAGATGCGTTGAAGTGGGCGGCATCCACCTACGTGATAGCTGCACTGGCTTCGCTCGCAACATTGTTCTATTTCATCATGCGATTTGTCGGGAGACGCGATTAACAGCACATTCCTGAATTTATTGTGTAGGCAATAACATTTAACGTCTGTCGTTTTCAGCGGGTACAACCTGGCACATGAAACGAACAGTATTGCTATTTCTGCTCCTCGCGGCAGCTTTTGATTTTCTATTCTGGGATCAGACTCCCGGATTAAACGCTTTCCTCTTCACACTTCTTGTTGTAAGTGTTCTTTACCTGCGATTTAAGGAGTCGCGCAAAAGAATTCCGGTAGCTGCACTCGCGGTCGGGTCCTTGCTTTCCGGCTTCATGGTGTTTGCACACGGGGCAGGATGGGCACTCGCGGCGAACATCATTTCTTTGTTGTTGTTTGCTGTAGCTATTTCCGGACCGCAACTGAACAGTATATATTATTTCATTCCGCAATCGCTGCTCAACCTGGTAATCCTGCCGGTGACGATCGCAAGTAAAGTGGTGCGCATCAGCAGGAAGGAAAGCGGAGACCGCCGTTTTGTTTTTTACCTGATGGTTATAGGTGGACCCCTGTTGATCGGTGCAGTTTTCTACTCCATGTATCTCTGGGGAAGTCCGCATTTTCGTGATGCAAACTCGGGATTGATGGAAGCGATTGAAAATTACTTCGGGACATATCCGGTAGTCCATGTTTTCTTTCTGCTCTGGGCAATTTGCATGAGCGCATACTTCCTGTTCAGGGGATTGGTAAATCTCCCTGAAGAGTCGAAGCTCAAACGCATCTTACGCCACCGTAAATTCAAGTTGAGAACCGTAACAATGGGTCTCAAGCGTGAACTCCTCGCCGGAATGGTTTTACTGCTGATGCTGAATGTGCTGATTGCCGTTGTCAATTATATCGACATCAAAACGGTGTGGTTCGATTTCGTGGTTCCTGAAAATTTCAGCCTGAAACAGTTTGTGCATAACGGCACGTGGATACTTACAGTCTGCGTGTTCATGTCAGTAGCTATTGTGCTCTGGTTGTTCCGCGGCAATCAGAATTACTTCTGGAAATCGTGGACGCTTAAACTGTTGGCATTTGCATGGATCTTTCAGAACATCCTTCTCACGATTTCGGTGTTCATGCGTAACTATCATTACATCGGCTGGCACGGCCTTGCTTACGGAAGAATTTTCGTGATCGTGCTCATGATTATGGTACTGATTGCGCTTACATTTCTCCTGCTTAAAGTAGCTTTCAAATTCACCGGACATTATTTTATTGTGGTGAATTCATGGGTCGCATTTACACTTGTGATTGCCTGCACTTTCGTGAATTGGGATCGCGTGATCTTCGAACACAACATCGCTCATCGGAATGTTTCGCAGATTGATTTTCGGCTCTATCAAACGATGGGTGCGGAAATATATCCGGATTTATTTCTGCACCACGTGGAAATTGACAGCCAGATTTCCGGACATTCCAGAAACGTGGAAAAGTGGATCTATGAGAATCGCTTTGAGTATTGGCAAGATGTCCGATGGTACCGGCAATTGCATTTCCGTAACCTGGTTTTTGAAGATTGGCAGTCGTGGACGATCAGCGGTCGCAATTCCATTCAAGGATTACGCGCACTCAATGGCAAGTGAACAGGTACAACTGATTAACTTTGCGTTCTAAGCAATCATCAGTATGCATTGTCATGTCGTTGTTCTGGAAGGTCAGGGAAGTGAGATTCACCTGCTCTCTCCTTTCTCGAGGGAAGAATTGAAATCCACGAAATCACGCAGCGAATTATTTTTCGGTCAGCTCATCGAACCTTCTATCGGCATTGTACCCGGAAATATTTCTTACAACAAAGATTTTCTGGTGCATGTTCATTCGCAGGTGCGCGATATCATGTTGAGGGATGAAGAAGTAATTCGTAAAGCGGAGGAACAGCTCAACGGATTTGTGTTCATCATCGATCAGCGCTCACCGGCAGCAGCAGAAACTTCCGGAGAACATGTCGACAAAGAAGACATCATTGGAATTTTTCTGGTGAACGATCACAAAACCGATGTCTCGAAATACAGACCGAATCCGGATTACTTATTAGTGACGGAAAAAGGAGTCGCGCAGTTTCCGCCTGCCGTAGAAGAAGAGTTGAAGAAGTTAGTCCAACCTTAAATTCCGGATCCCGGTATTACCGGAGCTGGTTTCAATACAGCCCACTCTACAAATTTTGTTATTACCGGTGTGCTGGAAGTGTCGAGTTGATCGACATTCTCTGCTGAATAGATTGCAACAATGGGATAATTATTCATCATCGGATAACCTTCACGCTTGATCTGAAGCAAAACCGTATGCGAATGTTCCAGTGTATGGTCCGTGAAAACTTTTGTAGCATAATGAGCGACGTCGCCATTGATGTACATTTTACGAAAAATATAGGCTGCCCTGCATTCCAGGAGATATTTCGAATCACTTCTGATGGGGCAGAGAATAAAATGTGCTTCGTAGTGTTTGTTCACATGATAATCACTGTACGGATCACCTTTGATTCCAATCCGGAAGCCTCGTGAATTGTCGGAACGCCTGAATGAAATTCCAAACGGCAATTCCGGTTTCACAAGGTTCCACCTGTTATGGATGAGCTTAAAGCGACTGAGACGGATGACTGTTATCAGGACGATCGGAACAACCGTGTATGCAGTCGTGGATACAAGACCTACAACAGTTGGAAAATCGGCGAGTGATAAGACAACCACACATTGCAGTCCGAAGAGGATTGCATAGTATACCATCATCCGCATGGCTACTCCCGAAGAATGTATAACGTGCTTATAATTGAAGTACGGAGAAATGTTCAGCGCGTTGTTCATGATTGTAGCGAAAACCGAAACGCCCATGAAGAAGAAAACTATTGTAACAATAATGCCGATCCATCCAGCCTCACTGAAGAGCAAGCCCATGTCGTAGATTCCGTGAAAGATCGCCGCGAGAAGCAGAAACAATGGAATGATCAGAAATCCGGGTTTTACGTTTCTGAAGCGTACGAGCACAACACCATAAGCAGTTAAGGACGCGAAGAGCATGTGACCGACATTCGACAATATTGCACGGGAACTGATGATGTCAGGTCCGTAGTTGGAAAAGTACAGCACGTTCTCTGCTGCCGCGAAACCAAGCGCACCAACACTGAACGTTGTAACATAGTCGATGGGTTCGTTGATGTGCTTGCGAAAGACAATTAACGCCAGTATCACGGGTAGGAACTTTGAAAATTCTTCAACGAGTCCGATTGAAAAAGTACAGTAGAGAAAATCGTTAAGGAATGTGCCATCCATCTGAAGTCCGAATGGTTCTGGCCAGATTTCGTGCAACCCGAGGACAAGCAGGACTGATGTAGATCCCATCAAAAAAGTGGCGCCCACGCGAACCAGGTTTTCCTTTTCGAAAACATCAATCAGACGGAAATAGTCGACCCAGATCCACGCTATGAAAAGCGAGAGCAAGATGTAAATTGTCAGGAGAATCGGTTCGTCCATAAATAGGCCTTCAACTGTGAACTGTAGGCTCAAACATACTAATTTTGGGTATGGCAACCCCTGCCGATACACTTTCCTTTTCGGAAAAAGTTACTGGTTCATTCGGTGAATACTGGA
>CAYUTR010000418.1:0-3872 GCA_964447465.1 uncultured Chryseobacterium sp. | reverse complement strand
AATGGAAATTGAAATATATCCTTTGTTGATTTTCATGATTTCAAAGGTAGTATTCAAGATCAATCTTGAAAGGAAACTCAGGACGGGAATCTGGTAATAAGTATTAAACAACGGTTTAAATATTGCGGAATATCCGCTTTTGTGGTAACCGTTTGCATATTTCACTAATCATAGTCGGAATAGGGCTTTGTTTCTTCCATTGTGTATTTGAGACGGTGGGAGATTTCTTATTGATAATTACATTTATGGCGCGCAGTTCCGGGATCACCAGGGGAGATCAATACTCTTCTCATAGTTTATATGAAAGCAAAATCCTCGTATTTCATTCAGCAGTTGATGTCAGGTTTAGAATCCTGGTTGAACAGGTCGTGGATACTGATCGTGGTTTTTGTCCTTTTGTTTACTGTTCAGGTTAGAGAAGCACTTAAACGTGATGCGTTTTATAATGATTATACCGGAATCGGAAGTGTGTTATCGGGCGATGCGGGAGGATATTATGTTTACCTGCCTTCACTTTTTATTTACGATTTCAACTCGGACAAATTCCCTGCGTTGATAGTGGAATCTTATGAAACATCGTTTCAACTGACCGACAAAGTAGTTTGTAAGTATCCAGTGGGCACTGCAATGGCATATTCACCATTTTTCCTTGTCGCCCACTTAATAGCAAAAGACAGCGATGGATTTTCGCCTCCTTATCACATCGCGATCAGAATTGCCGCCATTTTTTATACAATGTTCGGGTTGCTGTTCTTTTTTCTGTTAAGCCGGAAAATATCCAACTCATTAATAGCGTTGATTTTCTGCTTTATTATTTTCTACGGTTCCAATCTCTGGTATTACACATTTAAGGCACCCGGATATAGTCATGCAACATCATTTTTTCTGTTTTCTGTCTTGCTGTATACGTTGCACCGGAATTCACTGAAGAGTGATGGAAGTCGCTGGTTTCTACCTTTGATCGTAGCGATGATTGTTGCAGTGCGACCCATCAATGCATTATTCCTTTTGCCATTGCTGTGCTGGAAGACCGAAGATGGTGTGGTCATCTGGATGAGGATCAAAGAGTGGTTTTCTAACAAGAGATTCATAACGTACGCTGTCCTCTCCGGAATCATTGTATTAATGCCTCAATTGCTTTACAATATTTACGTGTCAAGATTGCTGACAGGCAGGGTTTATCCCGGAGAGCATTTCGATAATTTCTTTCATCCTCAATTCGGAGTAGTATTGTGGGGCACCAGATCGGGATTATTTTTGTACGCTCCGTTGTTTTTGACTTTTGTTATTCTTGCAGTGATTCAAGTATTTGCAAAGAACCGAAACGCATGGATTACAATCGGCATGTTTGCCTTGACCACTCTGGCATATAGCATGTGGCATTCGCCTGAACTTGGCTGTTCATTCAGTCACAGAGGATTCGTTGATATACTGCCCATTTTGACTTTACCGTCGATATTGATTGTTCATCGACTCATTCAGGAAAAGAAAGCCGTCTTGGTTTCCATAATCGGTGTTCTGATATTGTGCTGTACAACTTACACAAAATTGATGGCCGAAAACTGGTGGTATTGTTCATATGGTCAAGGTGATTTTGATTACGACTGGTATGTTCAGGAAGTGGTGAAGTACTGGAATCGTTAGAGTAGCCGTAAACTATTTTAGTGTTATTTTGAATTAAACTTCTTTGTAGATTAACAGCATGGCAAAAACGAAGGCAGAAAAAACAGTGAACCTTCCTATTAAAAGTTTCTGGTCTACGGATAGAAACGTTGGATACGTTCTTGCTGCATTTGCATTTTTATTGTACTCCCAGACGATAGGATTTACATTCGCACTGGACGATGTTGCGGTATTAACGGGTAACGATTTTGTCAAAGACGGTTTTGGTGGTTTCGGGAAAATACTTTCGACGTTTTATTGGCACGGCAATGCTTCTTTCGCAGATGCGAATTCCGGAATCTTTCGTCCGATTTCATTGCTCATGTTTGCAACGGAGTGGCAGATTTTTGGAGAGAAGCCGGCGGTATTCCATTTCGTTCACATTGTGCTGTATGCAGTTGTTGCAATGCAGCTGTTTCTGTTTCTCCGTGAATTGTTCGGTAAAACTTCGGGACAACTTGCGCTGGTTGCAACGTTACTGTGGATTGTATTACCGATCCACACAGAAGTTGTCGCGAACCTGAAAAGTGCGGATGAAATTCTTTCCCTGTTGTTTACACTGCTTGGATTGCGTTGGTTGCTGAAATGGAATGACAATAAGAAGATGTCAATTCTTCTCATCTCCGGTGCGCTCTTTTTTCTTGCGCTTCTCTCGAAGGAAGCTGCAGTGTTGATTTTGCCACTTGCATTACTTGCACTGATCATGTTCAGGGAAAGAAGTGTGAAATCAGTAATTACTCCCGGACTCATTCTATTCGGTATTGCAATTCTCTGGCTGGCATGGCACGAATTAGTAATCCGTTCATCGCCGGCGAAAATGATTACTTACGATTATAGAAATAACGCGCTTCTTTCGAATCCTTCATTGATCGATCAGCTCGGAACTGCATTCGGATTGCAAGCCCGATACTGGATCAAAATGATCATCGGTTATCCGCTTTCCTGGAATTACTCCTTCAATGAAATTCCCGTAAATGGTTTCGCAGATATTTGGCCGTGGATTTCTCTGGTCGGAATCGGCGCAGCGGCATATTTTGTGTGGAAGACATTCAGATCACAGCCCGTGATTTCATTCGCAATCATCTTCTATTTTGTAACGATCATTCTTACTTCCAATATCTTTTACAAAATCGGGGATATTTTCGCTGAGCGTTTCACGTTTGTTCCGTCGATAGGATTCTGCATTTTGGTCGCGGCACTCATTGTCCGATATAAGAAATCAGAAATGTTGCCAAAGATGTCATCAACTGCAATTGGAGTTGTTGCGATACTAACGCTGGTCTACGCCGGAAGAACTTTTGCACGCACAAGTGACTGGAAAGACGAAGCCACCTTATTCATTGCCGACGTAAATCATTCACCACAGAGCGCGCGCGTTCACGGAAACGTGGGAATCATTTATCTGAATTCCGCATTAGCACAAACGGATGAAACGATGAAGCAGCAACAGTTGAATCTGGCGTACGAAGAACTGGCAATCGCACAGCAAATTGATTCACGCGATTTTCAGTCGTCCAAACTAATGGGGCAAGTACTGTATCTGCAGAAGAACTATATAGCATCTGTTCAATGGTCGGAATTGAGTGTTGTGCAACGAAGAAATGTATGTATAGAATCCGGTCAGCCAGTAACTGACGATCCTGAAACTTATCTTAATCTAGCCGCAGCGTTTGAAAAACTGGAGGAGTACGATAGCACGCTTTATTATTATGGTGAATCTGTAAAATCGTTTCCTGCAGCTACGACCTATCTGCGTATTGGAGATACTTATCTGAGAACTAATGATACGACAAATGCATTGAGCAGATATGCTCAAGCGGTCCAACTGGACAGTACGTTGATCGATGGTTGGGACAAAATCGGCAACATCAAAGGAATGCGAGGAGATTATGCTGGATCTAATATTGCGTTTCAGAAAATTGCGACGTTAAAGCCAGAGGATCCTGGTCCGTGGAAGATGCTTTATACAAATTATGGGATGATGGGAGATTCGGTTGCTGCCCAAGCGGCAGCCCGGGAATATTATAATCGTGGTGGGAAATAGTCGCACAGCTTATTTGCCGTACATCCCCCAAAGGGTCCTTACCATCACACAAGTGTGGAAAATCTGCCAATTCTAAGGGATTCTTCGATACATTTGGCCTTCATTTCGCAACTATGAAATCCTGATGTTAAAGTCAGGATTCACGAATTCAAGACTAAATAATATT
>CAYUTR010000417.1:0-3887 GCA_964447465.1 uncultured Chryseobacterium sp. | reverse complement strand
ACGGACGAGAATGTTTCTCTTTACCGCATGGACAATACCATGTTCATGAAAACTTCAGGTGGAGTTTTCCGCATGGAGAATACGGCTGATTTTCGTCAGATGGAACGAGTTACAGACGAGGCGTTGCTGGCGCGATTACCATGATCCTGAATTTTTCAAAATACCACGGTACCGGGAATGATTTCATTCTCGTCGACGACCGTTCCAAAACTTTTCCTGCTGACAATGCAGAGCTCATCGAGCATCTGTGTGATCGCCGCTTCGGCATTGGTGCTGATGGTTTGATGTTGTTGCGGAACCATCCGTCTTACGATTTCGAGATGGTGTATTTCAATTCCGACGGAAAGTTTTCATCCATGTGTGGAAATGGAGGAAGATGTATTTCCCGTTTCGCTGCAGACATTGGTGCAATTGCAAAAGATCACATCCAGTTTCTCGCAATTGATGGAATGCACGAAGCCATCATTGGTCCTCAAACCATCAAGCTTAAAATGAAAGATGTGGAAGAGATTGAAGCCGGGGAAGGATTTTTCTGGCTCGATACAGGTTCGCCGCATTACGTAAAACTGGAAATGAACGTTCCGGAACTCGACGTGTATACCAAAGGAAGAAAGATCCGATACAGCGATCGTTTCGCGAAAGAAGGAACCAACGTGAATTTTGTAGAAGCTGGTCCCGATGGAATTTTTGTCCGCACTTACGAACGTGGAGTGGAAGATGAAACATTCTCGTGCGGAACCGGTGTTACTGCTTCAGCATTGATCGCATCGCTGGTAGGCGTTGCAGGAGCTGCTAAATCATGCAAAGTCAAAACACGTGGAGGAAATCTACACGTTCATTTTGAAAAGCACGGACGGGGTTTTAAGAATATCTGGCTGGAAGGTCCGGCTGCTTATGTATTCAAAGGCGAAACTGCTCTGTGAAACCCGTTGACAGCATTTTAAATGCCGACAGAATCAACTACCTGAACATCGGGTTGATGTTGATCTCTTGTGCAGTTGCTTTCTACATTCCCTTCGAGTTATTCCTGATTGCATATGCAGTTCTCGGACCATTACATTATCTCACAGAAATTTCCTGGCTGCATGAAAGAAAGTATTTCTCGAAAGGAAAATTCGATTTTGTTTTTCTTGGCCTCGCCGCAGTGGCATTGTTTGTCGTGTCCTACGTTCTCACTCCCAAGGATATAATCACTTCGTCTGAATCGCGTGGATTATCTACTGCACTCGTGTATATTTCTTTTGCTGCAGCACTTGCGATGATACTTTTGAAAACCGCATTTCAGCGTTTCATAGCTGTAGCGATCATCATGGTCTCTGCCATTATTACGAAAAACGGATTGATTTTCTTTTCCGTTTTCCTTCCGACGTTAGTGCACGTTTACATTTTCACAGGTCTGTTCATGTTGTACGGAGCGTTGAAGGGCAGGAGTCGTTCGGGTTACATGGCGTGTATCCTGTTTCTCATTATCCCATTCGCGTTTATCTTCGTTAACGTTCAACCGATGGCAATGACTGGCTGGGCGAAAGAATCGTATCCGCAGTTTGAAGCCCTGAACATTTACATGCTCAATATCTGGGACAGTAACCTTTACTCGTGGCCCCCGACTACCCAGGGTGGCTATGATATGGTGAAGTCTGGAATTTATACTTCAGGAGTGGGCATTGCATTCATGCGTTTCATTGCATTCGCGTACACTTATCATTACCTGAACTGGTTCTCGAAAACGACGGTTATTAAGTGGCATGCTGTTCCTAAAATACGGTTGGCGGTGATCGTTGCTCTCTGGATCGGGTCCGTAGCGTTGTACTTCTACAATTACAAACTCGGTTTCGATGTACTCTTCCTGCTGAGCTTCCTTCATGTATTCCTCGAATTTCCGCTGAACCATGTTACGTGGATCGGCATTGTAACAGAATCAAAATCTATCCTAAGCAGAAAGCCATCTCCGGCGACTGCTCCTGTGATGAAAGGCAAAAAACGGTGAGTCATTTTATTTTCAATAATGTCCTTCCTGCAAATGAAGCACAGCTGAAGAACGGATCTTTTATTGTGGTGCTGCAAACGGTTCGCGTTCCGCCGCATCTGCTGATTGCAGTAAACGGAAAATCGTGGTCCATTTCGGTTTCCGGTCAATTGCCTGCAGAACCATTGGAGAAACTGTTTGCTTTTATACACCGCAAACGTGTTCCGACTATTTTTTCAGAGCTCATTCTTCCGGAAGGTATTTCGCCGGAGAAGTTCTGTGAACTACTTACGGATGCTGTAAGTCGCTATCCGGAAGTGCATGCCAACGAAACTACTTGTCTTGATCCCATTCGTGATGTTGCTGCGGAAGTGTTCGGTGAATCCATGAATCACACCCGTTTCATTTTCGAATTGATTCCTGCGATTCAATTGAATGGTGGAATAGGTAAGCACTATGGCTTTTATCTGGATGAGCACCTTGATTCGGAAGGGAACCTTGCAATGCCGGTGTATACCGCAGAGGATGTTGCTAAGGCCAGTGAAGAGGCTGCGAGGCAGTATGCGGAGTCTCGAGGATGAAAAGGGAACGCGGATTTTGATGCCCAAGACTTGTTAGACGTTTTCCCGGATCACTGTTGTACATACAAAAAGCGGGATTCGGATCTTATGAGATAAACTTAAGCCTATCTCATAAAATCCAATACCGAAACGTTCAATTCACCAGGCTGATCCGAATGAACCTTTAGAAAACAACGGGCATAAAAATCCGCGGTCCATTTTCAGCAAAATCCGCGTTTCGATTATCACGGCATAATATTATCTTTAAACCATGACCCAGATACAATTACTCCTTGGTGAACGGATCCGCCTGCGTGCGCTGGAGCCACAGGATGTAGATACGCTTTACAAGTGGGAGAACGATACCACGATCTGGAAGGCGAGTAACACCATTGCGCCGTTTTCGAAATTTGTTCTGGAACAATACATTGCTTCATCGCACATGGATCTTTATGCGAACAAACAGTTACGTTTGATGATCAGCGATCGCGATGGAAAAGATGTGGGATGTATTGATCTTTTTGATTTTGATCCGCAACACCAGCGCGCAGGAATAGGAATACTCATTGCGAGTCCGGAAGATCGCGGAAAAGGATACGCTTCAGAAGCACTTACGGTTCTCATTCAATATTGCTTTCACCAATTACATCTGCATAATTTGTTTTGTTCTGTAACAGTCGACAATCAGGAAAGCGTGTTGCTGTTTCAGAAACATAAATTCACAATCACCGGTATCCGGAAAGACTGGATCCGTGTCGGTGATACTTTCATCGACGAATTATTAATGCAACTGATCCGTAAAGGACATTAAAACGCTGACAAAATGGTTTTCATCTGGAGAGGCTTTGGCCTTGTAGTACCAATCGTATTCGGAATCTGCGCATGGATTGTTTCTTACTGGTATGAGGATACCCGCTTAGGAAACGCATCATTCATGGGCTGGTCTATGTTTTACACGGCAATTGTGTTGCTTCTTCCGGGGCTTGCAATGTTCCGTGCAACAGATGAAGAAGATGGTTCGAGACGGTATCACGACTTCATGTTCGTTCCCATCCTGTTCTGGTCACTGGGACTTGGAGCTTTATGTACATACGTGCTTTTGCAACGCGATTCCGTTCCTGATGAAGACGAAGTGGTTAACACCATTGCAGCAGACGAGGACGAACCGGTTGTAGAAGAGAAAGCTTATCGTATCGTAAATTTTCTGAACTCCAGTGATGATACGCTCGATTGTATTATCAAAACTGCAAATGGATCTGAAACTGTAACGGTTAACCCGCACTCGTGGCAACCAATGGAGTTGGTCATTGATAAATATTCATACGAAGTGAGTGACAGAAAAGGAAAGATACTGGCAACTT
>CAYUTR010000416.1:0-3913 GCA_964447465.1 uncultured Chryseobacterium sp. | reverse complement strand
TGATGGCACGAATGTGCGCGCGAAATGGAATGAAGACGAAGATCAGTGGTGGTTTGTAGTTCAGGATGTGATCGCGTTTTTGACGGATAGCCCTGATCCTGCCGATTATTGGTATCGTCTCAAGAAGAGAGTCGCTGAAAATGAGGGAGTTGAACTATCGACAATCTGTCGAGAGTTGAAGTTTAAGGCGTCAAACCAGAAGGTTTATAAATACGAATCGGCAAACAATGAAGCTCTGTTTCGAATCATACAATCTGTCCCGTCTCCAAAAGCAGAACCGTTCAAGAGATGGTTGGCGCAACTAGGTAAAGAAAGAATAGAGGAAATAGAAAATCCGGAGAAAGCAATTCACCGTGCTAAGGTCTATTACGAAACAAAAGGCCACAAAGGTGATTGGATCAATGATAGAATTCATGCCGTCTCCACGCGAAACACACTTACTGATTACTGGAAAGAATCAGGAGTGACTGATGGAAAAGACTACGCTATTCTAACTAATCAGATATACGCCTCAACTTTTGGACTCACAGCGATGGAGTACAGATATGAAAAGGGAATTAAAAAGTCAGAAAGCCTGCGTGATAATATGAATAGCCTGGAACTTGTGGTTACAAGATTTGCAGAATTGACTAGTAAAGAAATCGCAGAAGCGACGAACGCAAAGGGTGTAGAAGGTAATTTGAAAGCGATAGATGACGCAGGGGAAATTATCAAGAAAACTGTCGGGGAGATTGAAGCTAAAACCGGTAAAAAGGTAATCGCTAAATCAAACAACAAACATTTGTCTTCACCGGAAAAAAGCAAAGAAATAATTCAGGCAGAAACGAATGGAACTTCGTTACATCCAACCTCCGAGGGCAATTCCCTAGGGAAAAGCAGGAAAAGTGTCATAGAAAAGTGATTCTTCCTGTGGCCATATAACCGGCTCGAACAGAAATCTCATGGGAATTACGTTAAATTCGTAACTCAAACCCAACCCATGAAAACACGCTTTACCCTCGCAGCGATTTTTGTCGCATCCACACTTTTCACACAAAACATCAGCGCACCATTCGTTTCTCGCGGAATTGGTGGAGGTGGCGCATTGTTCTCGCCAAGTTTCAATCCCGGAAACACCAGCGAATATTTTGTTTCCTGCGATATGTCGGAGCTGTTTCATACTTCGAGCGCTGGTTTAGTTTACGACCAGATTCACTTCACGGAATTCAACGGCGGACATAACTCCAAAGTCTGTTACACCGCACTTTCCGGAACACGTTATTCGATCAGCTATATCAATGATATCGGTACTCCTGTTGTTTCTGCCGATGGTGGCAACACGTGGAATCTCATAACGGGAAATCCGGATGCGAATGAAGATGTGTACACGATTCATTCAGATTATACGAATTCATCACGCATCATCATTTCCCAGTACGGAGCAATTTTCTTTTCTTCAAACAGCGGAACAACATTCACTCAGATTCACACTGCAGCTACCGGACAGGGAAATGTTATTGGTGGAGTTTTCTTTGATGGCAATAATATTTACATCGGAACGAATGATGGTGTGCTTGTTTCTACCAACGGTGGTGGAACATGGGGCATTACGGCAATTCCCGGAATTCCTGCAGGAGAAGTAATCTGGAGTTTTTGCGCAGCGAAATCAAGTACTGTTACGCGATTCTATTGTCTCACCGCCGATCCTGGTGATGTGTATGTAGGATTACAAGGTTCTGACTACTGGGGATTCTACCGCGGTGTTTACACGTGCGATTACGGAACAACAAATTGGACGGCTGCTTCAACAGGAATTACTGTGAACACTGATTTCCCAATGTTCATCGATATGGCTGAGAACGATATCTCCACAGTCTATGTTTCAGGAAGCAACGACATCAATGAACCGATTGTAATGAAGAAAGTGAACACGGGAAACTGGTCGCACGTATTCAATGCACCGGGCAACGCAAACATCATCACTGGTTGGAGTGGACAAGGAGGCGATCGCGGCTGGAGTTATGGTGAATGTCCGTTCGGATTTGATGTGTGCGCAAGCAATTCCAATTTTGTAATCTTCAGCGATTTTGGATTTGTACACACAACCGCCAATGGTGGAACAGGTTGGACACAAGGTTATGTCGATATAGGCGACGATCATCCTGCAGGCTCTAACACCCCAACAGGAATGCCATATCACAGTATCGGACTTGAGAACACAACCTGTTGGCAGGTGCATTGGTTTGATGCAAGCAACATGTGGGCATGTTACTCCGACATCCGTGGTATTCGCAGCACCGATCAGGGACTTTCATGGTCGTTCAACTACACTGGTCACACTGCAAACTCTGCCTATCGCGTTGCGCAACTGCCTAATGGAACAATGATCATGGCATGCTCCGGTATTCACGATATGTATCAGAGTACACGACTTTTGGATGCACAATTGGATGCGACTGATACACCCGGCACGATTCGCTATTCAACAAACAATGGCGCGTCGTGGACGTTGTTGCATTCATTTGGTCATCCTGTTTTCTGGATTGCAATTGATCCAAACAATGCCAATCGTGCTTATGCGAGTGTAATTGATTATACAGGTGGAACCGGTGGTGTTTATCGCTGCGACGATCTTAATAATCTTGCGGGCTCAACGTGGACGCAGTTAAGTGATCCTCCACGCACTGAAAAACATCCGGCATGTCTGGAAGTACTTGACGACGGAACATTGGTTGCAACATTCTCTGGACGTCGATTCAACAATGCATTCACTGCTAGTTCCGGTGTGTTTACCTACAATCCAACATCCGGAAACTGGACAGATGTTTCTGATCCTGGAATGTATTACTGGACCAAAGATGTTGTTATCGATCCGAACGATCCAACGCAAAACACATGGTACGCTTGCGTATTCAGTGGGTGGGGCGGACCTCCAAACGGTTTGGGTGGATTGTACAGAACAACCAATCGCGGAACAACATGGACGCGACTCACCGGAACAACACTTGATCGTGTTACATCATGTACGTTCGATCCGAACAACGCGAATTCTTTGTACATCACTACAGAAGTACAAGGTTTGTGGTACAGTGCTGATATGAATCTGGTCACGCCAACGTTCAATCTTGTAACCAGTTATCCATTCCGTCAGCCTGAACGTGTATTCTTCAATCCGTTCGACAATACAAAAATGTGGGTAACCAGTTTCGGTAATGGAATGAAAGTCGCGGATGTGACAACAGGAGTTGCCGATTTCACCGCGGAAGAATTTGCAGTGTGCCCGAATCCGGCGAATGAATCGTTCGTTGTTTCCGGAAAGCAAGGTGAATCGCTGGAGATTATTTCTCTCACTGGCGGAGTTGTCCTTTCTCAGAGTTTGAACGAAGGTTCGAATCGGGTCAACACGTCAGCGCTGAGTAATGGGATTTACATACTGCAGGTTGGAACTAGTGCCACGCGATTGTTGATCCATCACTAACACAAGCCGATATTCTTGATCCTTTATCGTTCTTCAGCCGCGCGGGTTTATCCCGCGGTTGAAGAAACCACGATTCACGTTTTTTAGGAAATATATTTCCCAACACTTATTCAAAAGGTCAACATAATACATCCTTCTGTTGTACGTTTGAACCGTACCATTTGTAGATTTCCTCCGTTTGGCCCATCGGCTAATCAGAAATCAGCTAATTAATCGGCACATCGGCATACAGGCACATTAACTATGGCGTCACCGCTTGAAGAAATTAAATCCTACCTCGATCACCACGATTATGTGCTGGTCATCCGCAGGCTTCTGGATTTCAGTCTCGATACCAACGAACCTGAAATAATCCGGGAGGCAATTGGACTCTCGAAGATGTATAGGGCCGCGGGAATGTTTGAGGGCAATACATTTCTGGCTCCTGAACTGGAAGCAGGAACCAACCAATTGCTC
>CAYUTR010000415.1:0-3946 GCA_964447465.1 uncultured Chryseobacterium sp. | reverse complement strand
GCTACTACTTTGGTAGTAATTTGCTGAAGAGTTTTCATGTTGCTGAAGTTTTAGGAGAAGGGAGCACTTACTTCGCTCCCTTTTCAATGAGTTTTTGTTCAACTTCAGTGTTCTTCTTCTGACGCGCAATGTCGAGTGCAGTGATCGTGCTCTTGTTGTTGTACGTCGCCCACATATCAGCACTGGTGTGATATGTATTCATTGTGATGTTGACATCTGCACCTGCTTCAATCAGCGCAATCGCAATCTTCGTGTAGCCTTTCTGAATGGAATACATCAATGCGGTTGGGTGTTTTTCTTTGTCCACCATTTTGAATCCCTGGGAGTTTGCGGAAACCGACTCGGCAGTTTTCATGCGCTCGTTCATGTCGGCGTGATTAGTTGGGTGCAGACATAACGCTTTCACAAATTCAGCGCGCGCTTCTTCCGATCCGATGCCGAATGAAATACAGTTCTGCATTGGATTACCAAGCGTGTATCCGAGATCATAATTCGGATTTGCACCGGCAGACAGCAACACATTCACAACAGCGGCGATGGAAGAATAAATGTTCGGATCTACAACCGTATCTACTTTGTATTTTTTGTAGAAATCCATCGTCCACTGCGCCTTGTTCTGCGGAGTTTCAACGCGACCGCCATATTGTGAAAGAACACTGCCGTTGATGTCGCTGGCATTTACATCAGCACCTTTTGCGATGAGCAGTTTGATGATTGCGGTATCGTGCGACGTTTCCAGCGCCCAGAGTATTGGCCATTTCATCTGGTACTTCTTGTTGACATCGGCTCCATCATCAATCGCTTTTTTAACGACTTCAATTTTGCCTTTTGAAATGCCTTCGTAAAGGTCTTTGTCGGGTTTACCTTTTCCGGCGAACGCGAAGTTGGATGAGGTTACCAGCATTGTGGTAATACAGATCCGGAGCAGTTGAGTTTTCATTTGTTTCCTGTTTTAAGTTGGTTAGAATGTTTTGACAGGAACAAAGCTATTTTGGGTACATCCGGCCTACATCAGTAGCGCTAGGTATATCGTCTACGTATGATGGGTGCCTGCGGCGCTAACCACATAGTTTCCAATGGCTCTTGTTTGCTAAAGGCGCGGCAAGCCGCTTCTGCACATAGGACACATAGGGACGTACTACGATTAATCAAAACACCGAACGTTCCTATGTGTCCTATGCGTGGGTTGCGCTTTTCGCGAAACCACTTAGAAAACAACGTACGTCAAAAATTACCTATGTGGTAAATTTTTGAGCCGCTAGATCAAGCCATTATCATAGGCAAAGCGCATCAACCCTACAATCGTTCTCACCCCGGTCTTCGCGATAATATTCTTGCGGTGCGTATCAACAGTACGTGGAGAGATAAAAAGTTTTTCTGCGATCTGTGCGGTAGAAAGATCCTGCGTGATGAGACGGATGATTTCCGTTTCGCGATCGGTGAGATTCTCCGTTTGCTCGCGGATCTTTTTCTCTTTTTTCGCCTGTGCCAGCATCACGTTCATTACTTCCGGACTGTAATGTGTTCCGCCGTCAGCCAGACGTCCAAGTGCCGTGATCAATTCCTGCTTGCCGGTGTTCTTGAGAATATATCCTTCGGCATCAGTTGAAAATATTTCTGATATGATTTCCCGGTCGTTGTACATCGTAAGCACGAGAACTTTCGTGTCAGGAAATTTCTGTTTCACAATTTTCGTGAGCTCCGTGCCCGACATTCCCGGCATGTTGATATCGGTGATGAGAATTTCCGGTGAAAGTTTTTCAACGAGCTCAAGTGCTTGTTCTCCATTGAGTGCCTCACCAACAATTTCAAACTGCGGTTCGTTCCGGATGAGCACCTTCACACCATCAATAAACATCTGGTGATCGTCGGCAATAACGATGCGCAGTGTCGACTCACTCATTTTCTCGCGGGCTGGATAGTAACAGTAACTGTTGTTCCGTTGCCCGGTGAGCTGTCAACAACAAACGAGCCGTTCAGCAATTCTACCCTGGAACGGATATTTCTCCACCCGATTCCGTCACCTGCGTGTGAAGTTCCCTCCGGCATTCCAATTCCGGTGTCGCGAACAACTGCCGTTACGCTATTGGAACCGGAAAGGGAAATAGAGATATTTTCAGCACGGGAATATTTAAGCGCATTGTTCACTGTCTCCTGGACGATGCGATACACTGCAATTTCTTCTGTGCCATTGAGCTTCGCAGAAAACTGATCAGCAGTAAGTGTCACGGCAATTTTTCCGGAAGCAGAAATTTTCGAAGATAGTTCACGAAGAGCAGGGACCAATCCCATTTTGATCAGCGCTGCAGGCATGAGATTGTGCGAAACATTTCTAACCTCAGTGCATGCATCATCAATCAGAGAAAGTGAATTTTTCAGAATCGCTTCGTCTTCTTTCTTCACCGACTCTTCCAGTCCGGAGACATTGAGTCGTGCTGACGAAAGCAGCTGTCCGAGTCCGTCGTGCAGTTCCATTGCAATACGCTTGCGTTCGTTTTCTTCTCCCTCTATCATGGAACGGAATTCCTCCTGCTTGTGTCGGAATTTGTTGCGCGTGTACAATACATAACCGACAGCGCCGCCAAGTAGAAGTATTATGGCGATCCCAATCATCATCAGTTTACGTTCTTCGGCAATCCGCTCTGTTTCCAGCTGCATCTGAATATTGACAGCATCGAGTCGTGCAATTTCAGCTTCTTTCTGCGCGACCTTGTATTTCACAGTTGCGTTGGCAATTTTCTGCTGACCTTCTTCGTTCAGCAAAGAATCGTTGAGCGCAATGTACTTTTCCATGTATTGCATCTGAATGTCTTCACGTCCGCTAAGTCCATGCAGTTCTGCAAGTGTTTTGTATGCGAGACGTTTTTCCTTGCGTGCGTTGATCGAAGCGGCAATTGCCAAACCTTCTTCTGCAGTTTTTATGGATTGACCATAATCGCCCAACTGGAAATAGTCAAGCGCCATATCGTTGAGTACACCGGCTTTGAATTTTTTCAGGTACCAGTTGGAAGAATCAGTCATTGCCGATTCCAGTTTCTTCAGAGCAAGCAGGTGAAACTGTAGTCCTTTCTCTGCATCGCCATTGGCTGTGAACGCGGCAGCAAGGTCGGCCAACGCGCTTGCAAGACTTGCAGAATCTCCATGTTGCTCTTCGAGCGCAATACGCTTCTGAAAAAATGAAAATGCCGAATCGTATTTTCCCATCTCCGCATAAATATTCCCGATTCCGTTCAGGTCGGACGAAATTTCAGGAATACGGTTCTGAATTGTGTGGAGTTCCAGTCCGCGATTGGCATATTCCAAAGCTTCAGGAAAGTTAGACATCATTCGATGAATCTTGCCGATGAAGTAGCAGCAGTTCGCAGTGCCGGATGTATCGTGAAATGCATCGTACTCCGTAAGCGCAATCATGTACATTTCAAGCGCAGCGGGATAGTCTGCGTCATAGTATTTGATGTAAGCCGAATACGAACGACCGTCTGCGATCCCGCGATCGTAATTTGCCTGGAGACTGTACGCAAGAACATTGTCGGCATAGACAGACGCGAGATCGGGATTGTTCTTTTTCTCCTGCTGAAAAAGCACTTTATATTTCTCTGCTGAATCAATCAGGGGATTGCGGGCTTCGTCGGAAGTAACTTGAACGGGCTCATCGCAACTGAACAGGAAGAAAGCAAGCAGAAAGGGCAACAGGTAACGCATCGCAGCGGAGGTTTCCCAAATATAATGGTTCTTCGTTGCCTGCGGCGCTATACACGGCGCCACGGCGAAACGGAGAAGTACTTTATGTTCTAAACCCACGCGGCGCGGCGGATCGCTAAAGCGATCTCTATTGTCGCTACCGGTTTCATTGTTAACATTTCTGGCCCAACATGCTGTTTCATTGTGCCTTCAGCTAACACGCATCGAGATCGCTTTAGCGATCCGCCGTTTCTCGTGGGCGTTG
>CAYUTR010000414.1:0-4010 GCA_964447465.1 uncultured Chryseobacterium sp. | reverse complement strand
ACAAGCTGCATTGCCTTATGATAACTCCGTGATCTTTGATGCAGATGTCATGATCAACATCGAAGCATCGAGTTACACCGCAATTTTCAGTGTAACTGATTTCGGTAAAACTGTAATCGCTGCAGATTCTGCAATGAGTGCGCGATTGAAAACGTTTACTGATGCACTCGTGAAAGACAGTATCGCCAGTGCCGACATTCACATCGATTTTATTACCATGCTTCCTGTGTACGAAGTAGAACCGCAGAACAAAGTGTTCAGCAACATCGCAACAGAAGTTCCTGCAGGATTTAAAATCAAGAAGAATGTGCACGTTTTGTTTTTCGATCACACGAAACTGGATCAGATCATCACGCATGCTGCGAAAGCATCGATCTATGATCTCGTGAAAGTCGATTACAACGTGAACGATATCCAGGCGGCATACGATACGCTCCGCAAGATTGCTGTGGAAGTAATCGACATGAAACGCAACACGTATTCGATGATGGGATTTGAAACAACCATCATGGCAATGGCAGAAGGATACGACAGCAAATATCCGGAAGAGCGTTATGAGTCGTACACTGCGTACCTGCAGGGGAATTCATACAACAACCAGTCGCAGAATCCGAATCAGACTGTGCAGACCGTAGAAAAAGAGCAAACTGTTTTCTACAACAAAGTTCCGTACAAGCAATTCGATCGCGTGCTGAATGCAGATCTTGCTGAGCCGGGCGTGCAGTTTTATTACAAGCTGCGCGTGAAGTGTAAAATGGAACACATCGAGGAAGAGAAACCGGTGAAGCCAGGAGTTGCAGCAGCTAAACCTACGGGAGCGCAGCCAGCGAAGACGAATACAGGTGGAACGAATGCGCCTGCGCCGGCTGGAACTTACAAGCCGCAACAAACGATAAAGTAGAATTCCACCGCGCGATAAATCGCGCGGCGAATTCTATTTATTTATATGTAGAATGCACAGGCTTCGCCTGTGAACAGCAGCACAACCGACGAAGTCGGTTGTGCTTTCCTTTAAAAAAAAAGTATGAATCTGCCGCGCGATTTATCGCGCGGTGCCTATGGCTTTTCAATAGATGAAAGTGATTTTAATTTGATTTTTCGAGATATGGTAATTCGGCTCTCGACTAATCTTCGTCTCTAAAGGCAACGAAACGAAAAGGATGTTCGAGAATCAACGACATCTCTTCTCCTTTATCTACCATATCTTCATCTTCTTCATCGTGATGCCAATTGATCATGACATTCACTTGCTGATCGCGGAGCTTGATGATCTTGGAAAGTATTGCAAGAAGTGATCGCACTGAACCGGTGTTCAGGTGATCAAGTTTAATATCGATGGTAACATTGTCGTTCTTCTGAATGCTGATGAAATTTTCAGCCCACTTGTCGAGCGGGTGATAAAAATCAGAAGCATCAGCAGGAATGGATCTTCCGGTAATAGAGAAGGCTTCCGTCTTCGGGTTGAAGCTGATTTCCGGCGTTGCCTTCGTAGCGGGGATAAAAAGCGGCTCCATCAGTTTAATTCAAAGCGATTACTAGTTCGAGACAGAAGAAAGTATAGTTGCCTTCCAATGGAAGGAAGCGGTATGAAATTGGTCCGTTGACTGCTCGTGCAATTTCCATCAGGCCAAGACCTGCGTTTGTGCGACTACCTGCCTGAAGCGAACGCTCCATCTGGTCGACGTACATCGTCTTCAGCATTTCCGGATCTGCGGAATTAATTTTCTCGAGCTTGCCTTGAAGCACATCAACATCTTTCGAGAACATCACATTCCCACAACGCAATCCGTAATCGTTTGTACCAACTCGACGCATGTAAACGATTGAGCCAGGAGTTGGTGTTGGAATCGGCGGCGTATTGTTGCGGATATTCTGCAAGCATTCAACCACAGCACTTAGCAAACGACGGCGACTTGGGCGCGAAAGATCGCGGAAATCGGAACGCGTTTCTACCATGGCAACAAATGAACTGATAAGGTCCTCACTTACGTCGCCGAGATAAAACCAATCGTTTCCGGTGTCTGTAAGTAATTCTTTTACCTCTACGTCGGTAAGCATAAAAAGGGGTCTTTTGTCAAAAATACGCATTTCATACGAACTAGCTGGTCAGAGGGTTATGCCCCAAGTAGAGGATTTGCCGTGACTAAAGCCGGACATATGCGAAAATGGTAATGTTTCGGTCGTTTCTGACGACGCCTTCGTTTTCGCAGTTAGGTAGGATAGACCAATAAGTGCAAAGTCTTTAGAGATGGCTAAGTGCTCAAATATTTTTGAATACACCTTCATAGTAACCGTTCTCGAGTTCAATCCATCCGTATGCAGGATGATATAGCGTACACGAAAATGACGCCGTGATTTTGACGCTGCATATTCCATTATCCATAAATGGCGTTGATGTCATAATGGTAAATCTGTGACTTCCCTGATAACCTAACAGCTCCGACGTATTCCATAAAACTCCCTGCTGATCAACAAAGAGTATTTCGAATCCATCCATTGCGTTCACTGAATAAGTATAAGTTCCGATGGCAAAAAAGTTCAGGAAATCGTCGTTATCCGGAATGGAGTCGTAGAAGGACAATCTTCCTTTCCGCACCACAACGCTTGGATTGAAACCGATCGTACGATAAACCTGTGAACTGTAAATTGCTGTATTCGGATTAGGTGGAGTTCCCCAGGTTTTGTTGACCGTTGCTTCGAAAGTGAAATTGGTATCGGCCGTACTGAAATTGTACGTTACACTATCGACGGTAGCAGAAAATACAGGATCTCCCGGCTCAAACGGAACAATAGTAATCTTCTCTTTCCTGCAAGAGGCAAGAATACAAGCGTATACGACTACTAGTCCTGCGATTCTCCGCATAACGCAATTTACGAATCAATTTAAGGAGCCGGATGAGTAATTGTCACTTCAGCCGGTTTATTTCATAAGTGGTACATTTACCTGCATTTCAAACAAAGTACCATGGAAGGTCACGTTAAGACATCGATTACCAACGGAATTGCACGGATAACTTTTTTTCATCCCCAGAGTAATTCCATGCCGGGTCATTTGTTAATAAAGCTCGCGGAAGAAATTACAGCAGCGGGAAAAAATCCGGATGCAAAAGTGATTGTGATGCAAAGCGAAGGAGAAAAATCTTTTTGTGCCGGAGCCTCGTTTGATGAATTGATTTCTATCAAAGATTTAGAAACCGGAAAAGTATTTTTCTCGGGATTCGCGGCAGTGATTAATGCAATTCGCACCGCTCCAAAGTTTGTGATTGCACGCGTGCAGGGCAAAGCAGTTGGCGGTGGAGTAGGACTTGCTTCTGCGGCAGATTATACGATTGCAACTGATACTGCTTCAGTGAAATTATCGGAACTCGCAGTAGGAATTGGTCCGTTTGTAGTTGGACCTGCTGTTGAACGTAAAATCGGAACATCTGCGTTTACAAATCTTGCAATCAACGCAACGGAATGGCGTGATGCAAAGTGGGCAATGCAGAATGGATTGTACACAGATATTTATCCGACGATCGCAGAACTTGATTCAGCAGTTGATGCACTCGCAACGCGACTTGCTTCAAGCAATCCGGAAGCGATGATGATGCTCAAGAAAATTTTCTGGCAGGGAACGGAGAACTGGGATACGCTTCTCGCTGAACGTGCTGGGATGAGTGGAAAGCTCGTGCTCTCGGAGTTTACGGTGAATGCCATCAATAAGTTTAAGGCCAAATAACCAGGCTTAAGTTCACCGCCAAGACGCCAAAACGCCAAGGTGTTTCTCGCAGTTACCCATTGACGTTTGCCTTTTTATGAGCACACACGAGTGGAACATAAAAATTAACCGCGGTTAAAAAATCTTGGCGTTTTGGCGTCTTGGCGGTAATATTAAAGAGTCTTAAGTAGCTCAGTAGCTTCAGTAGCGTGCTTGCCTTTCTTAGTCTCAATCGCCTTCAGCAAAACTTTCGCGTCTTCTTTCTTATTCGCTTTGATCAGCGCCTTCGCCTTCTGGAATTCTGCGTCTT
>CAYUTR010000413.1:0-4031 GCA_964447465.1 uncultured Chryseobacterium sp. | reverse complement strand
CTTTTTCAGACCTTCGATGAAGATATCATCTGCCTCTTGCAATATGCGTACCTTTTCTGGTGTGACATCACCAAGGATACGTATGCCCAACCCCGGGCCCGGGAACGGATGACGATGTAAGATGTTGTGATCCAACCCCAAAGCATCACCAACACGACGAACTTCGTCTTTGAAAAGAAGTCTTAAAGGTTCTACAATCTGCAGTTTCATGTAGTCAGGAAGTCCGCCTACGTTATGGTGCGACTTGATTGTAGCAGAAGGTCCTTTCACAGAAATTGATTCGATCACATCCGGATAAATCGTTCCCTGACCGAGCCACTTTACATCGCTGATGAGATGCGACTCTTTATCAAAGACTTCAATGAAAACGCGACCGATCGCTTTGCGCTTTAGTTCGGGATCAGTGACTCCGGCAAGTGCTGCGTAGAATTGTGAAGAAGCATTCACGCCTTTCACATTCAATCCCATGTGCTTATATGATTCCAGCACTTTCGAAAATTCATCCTTGCGTAACAATCCGTTATCAACGAAAATGCAATAAAGATTTGTTCCTATTGCTTTGTGCAGCAACATCGCGGCAACTGAAGAGTCAACTCCGCCGGAAAGACCGAGCACAACTTTATCGTTACCAAGTTTCTTTTTGAGATCCGCAACTGTTTCTTCAACGAATGAAGCCGGTGTCCAATCCTGTTTGCATCCGCAGATATTCGCAACGAAATTCTTCAGGAGCTTGGTTCCTTCGGTGGTGTGATACACTTCAGGGTGAAACTGAATGCCCCAGCTTTTTTCGCTGTCGATATGATACGCCGCAACTTTTACGTCGTGCGTGCTTGCAACAATTTTATAGTTCGATGGAATAGTTGTGATTGTATCTGCATGCGACATCCACACTTGTGAATTCGCGCTCATGCCTTCGAAAAGAGAATCGTTGCTATCGAGAACATCCAGATGAGCACGACCATATTCGCGATTGTTGGACGGACGAACTTCGCCACCGTACATATGCGACATCAGCTGTGCGCCATAGCAAACACCAAGTGTTGGGATTTTTCCCTTGAATGCAGACAAGTCTGGTTTTGGTGCCGCTTCATCGCGAACAGAAAAAGGACTTCCTGAAAGGATTACGCCTTTTACAGCAGAAGTTATCTCGGGATACTTGTTATACGGATGAATTTCGCAGTAAACATTCAGCTCGCGGACCCTTCTTGCAATCAGTTGTGTGTATTGCGAGCCAAAATCGAGGATAAGGATCATTTCATGCATGGGCGCAAAAGTACGAAATAGGGAAAAGGGAATGAGGGATGGGGAACGGGGGATGAGGGAATTCTACCAATAAAAACCGATTATTTATAAACAAATGTCAGGTATCAGACGATTTGACAATTTACTTTTCGCTGTATACCCCATTCCTCATCCCCCATTCCTCGTTCCGCATCCCGCATTCCTATTCCTCCGGAGCCGAATACCATCTGCGGTACATCCATTTGTAAACCGTTTCGATCAGTACCAGCAGAATGATAAAACCGAATGCTTCTGAAATCTGGTAATGAAGCTGCACGGTATCACGATCAACTGCATCGCTATAATAACTGCTTGACATGTAGTAGTAATTATAATAATCGGGTTGATTCATCTCGTAATACAACAACACGCACAGAAAAGGAATGAAAGGTGTGCAGATTACCGCCAGGTTGAGGGCCATGCCGGTGAAAACAGATCGTACTTTCCATTGGACAGTGCACAGTGCAAACACAAAGAAGAAAACAAAGTAGATGAGTGCCGTGATGATCGCTCCTTCCTCATTGAAGTCGAAGAAAGCTCCAAAAATTCCTGTGATGATCGCCAACAACACTCCCGCAAGTATGCTGAGAAAAAATGTGCGCATCGTTGAGTGACGGAAGATGAACAGGCACAATCCAATGAACATCGCGACGTAGTAAATGGTATGATACGCAGCTACAATCTGCCAATCGTCCCAGCGATAATATCTCGATGAAATATTGCTGATTCCGCTCGAGACCTGTCCGGTTCTGTATTTTGCAGCAGCGACAGCCGTTGGATCAATAGAATAATTCCAGTAATCGTCGCCTGCATTTTCCGGATCGCGATATTTCTCCGACACTTCGAAGAATTCCTTTTCAAGTTTCTGAATATCCTCCGGTCGATCGTTTTTGTAAACGCGATTGTAAATTTCAAAATTGGATAATGGCTGAATATCATCATGCTCTTCCAGCAAATAACTCGCGACAAAGTGAAGATTCGTGACCTGATAGCGCACCAGCTTGTTGTTGTTGATCCACAAAATGCTGTCGTCATCAACGAGCGTATACTTCAGCTCTTCCCTTGAGAGATACATGGGTTCTTTGATGTACGCACCGAGGGAATCGTTCCAGGTGTACGAACCGGATCCGGAACTGTATGGAATGTAAGTGGAGTTCGGATCGATCACGTAAATCGTATCAATGGTAATTTCCGCTCGCGTGTCGTCCTTCGTTAATCGTGCGAGCAAGACGTTCATTTCATCCATGTCCTCTACGATCTGAGAAGGAGAATAGTGAATCATGGTCTTGTACGTTTCGATGATCGGAGGAATGAAACAGGTACTGCTCATGAAAACCATTCCCAGGAAAAAGAAGAAATAGGTTTTCACACGATCGCCACCATGCGTCAGTCCGTAGCTTTTGAAATTATTGAAGCGAACGAGGTACACGATCCAGAATACGATTGCAACAACCACAAGAACAGATTGCGCCATGATCCAATATCCAACGAACGAGTCGCGCAAAGGATTATCAGGAATCATAAAACAGATCACTGATAAAGCGAGTGCATAAAGCAGACTGTAATACAGCACGAGGTGAATGCGTGTCGTCCACGTGTCAGGTTTATTCCTGAGCAGGTAATCGTCGAGCTTGTTGACAATTCCGAGTGCTAGAGGTCGTTTCGGCATCTTCTCAGTAGGCAGTTTGGCAGTAAGCAGTAGGCAGTCGAAATTCTTGGATAGTCATGAGGCTATAGGTTTTGACCGGAATCAAAATAGTCGTTTAGTTGATGTAGTGATATCGCGGTAATAACGGATGTAAATTCCGCTATTCACGAGTGCACGTAGCATGTCAGGAACGGTATGCGTTGGCGAAGTAATGGTGTAGTTACCGCCATTGTATGTGAGTTGATATTGAAATCCGTTGAGCGCAAATAAAATTGCTTCGCGCTCATTTCCGATTTCAACTTCGAATGCGTTACCGAGTTGCTGCTGAATCTGATCGCCGGTGCGATACACACAATGACCATCGCGTATAAGCAAAACGTTATCTGCAATCTTTTCAACTTCGTGAAGTTGCTGAGAAGTGAGAATTACACCCATTGGGTTGAATGAAGATTTCGTGAGAAACTTCAGATCGGTAAGCAATGTTTGTTGTGCGTTGATATCGAGATTTGCCAATGGCTCATCGAGAATCAGAACTTTCGGTCGCTTCAACAGGATACGTGCAATTTCAAAACGCGTTCTGTAACCACTACTGATTTGATTCCAGTTCAGGTGTGCATATTGCGTGAGACCAAACCGCTCGAGCATGAAATCAACAAGCAGGTCGTTCCATTCGCCTTTGATGCCAACGATGGCTGCCGAGAAGTGAAGGTTGTCTTTCAACTGACCGAACCACTTCGGAATACGCTGCGGAATAAACACGACGTGATTCTTCACGGTATAGTGATCGGGATCTTTCAGCAAGGAATAATGAACTGTTCCCTGGTCGGTCGCTAATTGTCCGGCGAGACAACGTAACAAAGTTGTTTTTCCGTTTCCGTTCTCCCCTACTACACCAATGATTTGTCCGCAGTGAATATCGAGACTAAGTGGTTTGAGACTGAAGTTTCCTTTGTTGTAGCGTTTTGAAATTCCGTTCGCATGCACGAGTACTCCGAGGTGAATCGGTTTTGCTTCTGCTTTTGCAACGAGTCGGCTGAGCAATTGGTTGGTTCCTGCTTCCAGTTCAGGAGCCAGAAATGTATTGCCCTCGAACATTCCCGCG
>CAYUTR010000412.1:0-4043 GCA_964447465.1 uncultured Chryseobacterium sp. | reverse complement strand
GATCTCGTTGCGATGATGGCAACACTTGACCTTGTAATTCCGGACGTAGACAGATAATGATCACGATCAGCGAAATAGCTCACAACATTCACGTCGGACTTGCGGGAGCAATTACCAACGAAATGCTGTTGACCATTACGGAGATGACGATCGTCGGTGTGATTCTATTGGGCGGATTGGTTTGCCTCAGCTTTTTTCTCGGTTACATGGAACGGAAAGTTGCTGCGTTTATGCAGATTCGTCTTGGGCCAAATAGAGTAGGACCGAAAGGAACACTGCAGATAGTTGCAGATACAATCAAGCTTCTCTTCAAAGAAGGATTAACGCCGACTGCTTCTGACAGATTCTTATTCAACGCTGCACCGTTTGTGATGGTTGTCACTACGATGCTTGTAATTGCACCAATCGCATTCACAAAGGGCATGCAGATATGGGACATCAACATCGGTGTCTTATATGTATCGTCTATTTCTTCCATGTCCGTAATCGGAATTCTCATGGCCGGATGGTCGAGTAATAACAAGTACTCGCTTCTCGGTGCAATGCGTTGCGGCGCGCAGATTGTGAGCTACGAATTATCAATCGGACTTTCCTTGATCACCATCGTTGTTCTTACCGGAACACTTTCTATCTCCGGAATTGTAGAAAGTCAGGCAAACGGGTGGTGGCTGTTCAAAGGACACATTCCGGTGATCATCGCATTCGTAATTTTCATTGTTGCGTCAACGGCAGAAATTAATCGTGCACCATTCGATTTAGCAGAAGCTGAATCGGAATTGACAGCAGGTTTCCACACAGAATATTCAGGAATGAAATTCGCGATGTTCCTGCTCGCGGAATATATCAACCTATTTATTGTTGCTGCAATGGGTGCAACACTCTTCCTCGGAGGATGGATGCCATTGCATTTCGGTCTCGACAACGGATTCAATCACGTCATGGATTACATTCCGGGATTTGTTTGGTTCTTCGGAAAAACTTTCCTGCTCATTTTTGTCATCATGTGGTTCCGCTGGACTTTCCCGCGTTTGCGTATCGATCAGCTTTTGCAACTGGAGTGGAAGTATCTTCTTCCGATCAGCATGGTGAATATTCTGCTTGTAACCTTAATCGCTATCATGGGATGGCACTTCTAACGACATGGGACTAGGCAGCTATTTTAAATCCATTTTCACTTCGATCAAGTCACTTGGTTCGGGGATGAAGTTGACTGGCTACTACTTCACGCACCACAAGGAAATTGTGACGCAGGAGTATCCGGAGAATAAACGCGCTGGAGAATTAATTCTTCCGGAACGTTTTCGTGGAGAAGTAATCATGCCGCACGATGAGAACAACGAACACCGGTGCACAGGTTGTCAGGCGTGTGAGTTGGCTTGCCCGAACGGTTCAATCAAGATTATTACTCAACAAGAATTACAGCCCGACGGAAAGAAGAAGAAAGCAATCGACACGTGGATTTATCACCTTGATATGTGCACGTTCTGCAATCTCTGCATTGAAGCGTGTCCGACCCAGGCTATTGTAATGGGTCAGGAATTCGAACACAGCGTTTTTGACAAAAAGAAACTGAAGAAAATTTTGAATGAGCCCGGTTCACACCTTAAAGCCGGAGTGGAATAATTTATGAGTGCATCAACTATCATTTTTTACATTCTTGCAGCGATTACGCTGGGCGGAGCAATTCTTGCGGTGACATCACCCAAGATTTTCCGTTCGGCAATTTATCTTCTGTTCTCTCTGATCGGAATCGCAGGATTGTACTTCTGGTTGAATTACGAATTCATCGCGGCCGTTCAGGTTGTTGTTTACGTAGGCGGAATTGTTGTCCTCATCATCTTCTCGATCTTCCTTACTGCCGGAGCAGGTGGCGATATGAAAGATCCGGTGAAAGTGCGATCGCTTTTCGCGGGACTTGCTTGTCTTTCCGGTTACTGCATGGTGTATTATGTCATCCAGCGTTCAGAATTTATTCCGACAATGCAGCCTTCGATCGGCAGCGAAGTAAAAACAATTGGTGAACAGATGCTGAGCACCACAACGCACGGATATCTCTTGCCATTCGAATTGGTTTCCATGTTGCTTCTTGCCGCGATGGTAGGTTGCATCGTTATCGCTATTAAAACACGCACTGCGAAATGAAGGACATCGGACTTTCGCATTTCCTGATTGTCAGCACAATGCTGTTCTTCATCGGCGTGTACGGTTTTCTCACGCGTCGTAACATGATCACGATGCTGATGGCGGTTGAGTTAATCCTCAACGCGTGCAACATCAATTTCATCGCATTCAACAAGTACCTGTTCCCGCATAAGCTGGACGGAACCTTTTTCGTATTGTTTTCCATCGCTATTGCTGCTGCAGAAGCGGCCGTGGCTATTGCTATTATTATCAATCTCTACCGCGCAAGGAAGTCGATTGATGCCGAAGACGCTGATTCAATGAGACTATAAAGTATATGTCAAATTCGATTGCACTCATGCTTGTTGCAGGACTTCCGATTTTCGGATTTGTTCTTCTTGCCATATTCGGTAAGAGGTACTTTCCGAAGCAATCGGGAATCGTAGGTACTTTGTTGATGCTTGTAACGTGCGGAATTGCGTGTATGACGGCGTACAAGTATTTCTTCGTTACCGGAATGGTAGATGGCGTTTATCAGCACCAATACGCTTTCAAGTACGTTTGGCTTCCATTCTCTGAAACGATGTCCATTGACATGGGCGCGATGATGGATCCGATTTCAATGATCATGATCGTTGTTGTGACGTTCATCTCGTTGATGGTGCACATTTACAGTCTCGGTTACATGAAAGGTGAAGAACGTTTCGCGATTTACTATTCCTACCTCGGTCTCTTCACGTTCTCGATGCTCGGACTCGTGTTGTCAACGAATATTTTCCAGATCTATATTTTCTGGGAGCTCGTTGGTGTCTCGTCATTCCTTCTGATAGGCTACTACTACGACAAACCATCTGCTGTTGCAGCATCGAAAAAAGCATTCATCGTTACACGCTTTGCTGATGCAGGATTCCTGATCGGCATTCTTATACTTTCATATTACACCGGCACGCTCGACTTCGATACGATGATTCATCGTCTCACCATGCCGGGCAATGAGCTCACTGCAATTTCTACCGCAGGCTTCCTTGGTATTTCTGCACTCACATGGGGACTCGTTCTCGTGTTTATGGGCGGAGCAGGAAAATCTGCTATGTTCCCGCTTCACATCTGGTTACCGGATGCGATGGAAGGTCCGACACCGGTTTCTGCGCTCATCCACGCTGCGACAATGGTTGTGGCTGGAGTTTATCTCGTTGGAAGATTGTTCCCGGTATTCGCGATGTCCTGTCCGGCTGCGTTGGATCTCGTCGCCTACGTAGGTATTTTCTCTTCCATGTTCGCTGCCGTCATAGCGTGTACACAAACGGATATCAAGCGTGTGCTCGCATATTCGACCATGTCGCAGATCGGTTACATGATGTTTGCGCTCGGCGTGTCGCATTATGGTGGAGAAGGCGGATTAGGTTTCACTGCATCGTTCTTCCACCTCTTCACGCACGCGATGTTCAAAGCATTGTTGTTCCTCGGTGCAGGTGCTGTAATTCACTACGTGCACAGCAACGACATGAAAGACATGGGTGGACTTCGCAAGTTCATGCCGGTAACGCACCTCACATTCCTGATTGCGTGTCTCGCGATTTCCGGAATTCCTCCATTCGCGGGATTCTTCTCGAAAGAAGAAATCCTCACGGCAGCACAACACAACAGTCCGGTGATTTACTGGTGTGCAATCGTAACTGCAGCGTTAACGGCATTCTATATGTTCCGTTTGTACTTCAACATTTTCTGGAACAAAGAATATGTGGGCCATCTTCTTCACAAGAAAAATGATCATCACGACGATCACGCACATGATCACGGCGAAGCACCCTGGACAATGAAAATTCCGTTGATCATTCTGGCATTACTTTCAATCGGTGCAGGATTTATCCCGTTCGGAGAATTTGTATCGAGTGATGGAACTGCTTTGCATTCTGAATTCC
>CAYUTR010000411.1:0-4055 GCA_964447465.1 uncultured Chryseobacterium sp. | reverse complement strand
GCGCATCACATCATCCAGCGATTTCTTATTCGAAGAATTCTTGCGGATGAAAATGTCCGTCACAAATGCAAGCAAACATCCTTCGTGATAAATGCTGGTCTTACGATGCGGCGCTCCGGGAACATATCCGTCGAGCCATGTATCAACGGAAGAATCAGCAACCGAAAGAAATTTCCGCGCTTCGGTTTCAAAGTGCTTGTCCATTCTCTCGTTGAACGTTGGCCAGAATTGTTCTGCTGTCCACACGCCGGAACGATACAACAGGTAATCGCCATAATAAGTTGTGACACCTTCTGCAACGAACCCGAGTCGGGAATAATTTTCTTGCGTGAAATCATAGGGCAACATTTCCGCCGGACGAATCGATTTGATATTCCACGCGTGAAATAATTCGTGACAGCTTACGCCGAGAAGATCATCATACATTTCATCCATGATCTTGTACGAAGGTCCGAGTCCGATTACCGTTGAGTCAACGTGTTCTACTCCGTGATAAAATCGCGTTGGCAGAATCTGAAACAGAAAATGATATTCTTCCGAAGGAAATGTTCCGAAAACGCGCATGTTCTCATTCACGAAAATGAAGAAGTCGGTAATGAGCTTCGACCATTCCGGTTTCGACTCGCCTTGAAACCACAAGTGGAATTCAACGCCGTCGAGAATGAAGTAGTTGTGTTTGATTGTAGGACTAGCGATAAAAGGTGAGTCCGCAAGCCGATCAAAATTCGCAACATTGAACAGCTTGTTGTCTGTGTCCGTTGTCAGACTGAGCGTAGTCGAAGTTTGAACAACGGATTTCATTGCAGTAGCGACTTTCCATTCTTTCGGAATTGCCAACTCAACTGTACACTCTTCATCAAGTCTTCCTTCGAGATAAACACAACAGTTCACCGGATTCACGTACAACTGCGAAGCATCGAGAAATGTAGAACCTGCATTCAGATCTGCCGCGTAGTATTCGTATTTAATCGTAAGCGACTTCACACCGATGGTATGTACTTTCCACTTGTCCTTCGTCACTTTATTCGCAGCGATCTCCTTCCCTGCTCCATCGTACACTTTGAAGTTGCGTACGTTCTTCGCAAAGTTGCCTAGCTCATAACGACCCGGTCTCCACGCAGGAAGCTGGATGTACGTGACATCGTTGTTGAGATTATGAGCGGTTACTTCGAGGTGAACGTATCTCGAGGAAGGATTTACGTAAGAAAACTTGTAGTGCATAGCGCCCCAAATGTACGAAACCACATTCCCTTTTTACCACATAGGCAAATTGACATTCGGTGTTTTCTAAAGAGGATTCGTGAAAAACGAATCCTGCACAATAGGACACATAGAGACACTCGAAGGTATTGGGTATGAATACAGTAAAGTTCGTCTCTACGTGTCCTATGTTAACGCTTAGAAAACAAAGTGCGGCACAGAATTCTATGTGGTAAAAAAATCGTGGTTTAGCAGACCTTGAATACCCAATTGTGGGCATCATCACTTCTACCGCGACGAATATCATCCAACGCTTTATTCACTTTCGATGAGAATGAATTTGCGGTTATCGGTGGCAAAGCATAATCTGTTCCATCAGCACCAATGTTCGAAATGTGCGCTATAGTTGCAGCAGTTCCGGTTCCGAATGCTTCCTGTAATGTTTTCTTGTGGAACGCTTCTACAATTTCATCCACTGAAATTTTACGTTCTTCCACTTTCATTCCCCAGTCGCGTGCGAGCTGTAAAACACTATCACGCGTAATGCCGGCGAGAATTGTATCTCCTAGTTTCGGTGTGATGAGCACGTTGTCAATCACGAACATCAAATTCATCGTTCCTGATTCTTCCACGTACTTATGTTCTTTTGAATCGGTCCAGATAAGTTGATCGTATCCGTCTTTCTTCGCGAGAGATGTTGGATACAGTGAACGCCCGTAATTACCGGATGCTTTCACGAATCCAACTCCGCCTTCAACTGCACGGAAGAATTGCTTCTCCACTTTCACTTTCAGCGGATGATCGTAGTATGCACCAACCGGAGTTGTGATGATGATAAATTTATAACTGTCGGATGGTTTTACTCCGATGTAATCGTCGCTTGCAAAAAGGAAAGGACGGATATACAATGAACGTCCATCGCCTGTTGGAATCCAGTTCTGATCCAGGCGCAACAGTTCAACAAGTCCTTCCATGAAAATTTCTTCCGGAACTTCCTGCATTGCCATACGGTGAGCAGAAACATTCAGACGCTTCTGGTTGTCGGTTGGACGGAACAAAAGCACTTCTCCTGAATCAGAACGATAAGACTTCATTCCTTCGAATATCGCCTGACCGTAGTGCATCATCGAACTCGCGGGACTAAGATTCAGATCGCCATAAGGAACGATGCGCGATTTGGTCCATTGTCCGTCGATATAATCTGCCACAAACATGTGATCGGAAAACACTTTCCCGAACGGAACATTGTTGATGTCGAGACCTGGCAAACGCGAATGTTGCGTCTTTGTAATATCCATAAGCGTTGCAATGTTGCTCATTGGTAAAATAGTTATGCTGTCCCGTAAATTACAAGGTGTTCAGCGGCATAAACAAAGATGCCAATTATATTCCGGAAGACCTTTTTCCCAGCATTAAATTCGACCGGCTATGGATATTCTAAGACGATTTCGTTATATTAGTAGAAATGAGAAGAATACTGCTTTTGTCGTATTTGATTGTGGCTTTAACTGCTGCATCTTGCGGAGAGAAACATCCAAGTGGAAAACCCAAACCACCTAAATGTGATTGTCCTCACTTTCAGCAAGAAACCCATGCACAAACTTCTCATTCCCATCGCGACTCTGCTCCTGCACGCGTGCAACAGCTCAGATGATGACAACGGCGGCGCCTGCACGTACGTAACAGATACAATTGGTGCAACAATCATCCGCATCGATTCTGCCGGACCGACTTATCCCGAAATCGTATTGACAGCAAACAACTCTAACGGAGAATTGGATACTATCTGGTATTCCAACAATTCCGGTGAAGCCATTACGTGGGATCAGGTTCACGAACGTGGTTATGTTGTTGGTGCAAAACTGAAGTGCGTTCATCAGTTACGGACGTCAGGACATTGCACGCCGGAGTATTTTGTGGTGAAGCCGGAATTGTTCCAATAGTGTGCTAATACGGCGGTTGTCAGTTCGAGCGAAGTCAAGAACTCAACAACCGAGACACAAGAATTTGTCGACTTCTCGACTGCGCTCGAAGTGACAAATTCTGCGCACTGCGTACTGCAAACTGCGCACTGCGTACTATATTTGTCCCGTGTCAATCATCTCCTGCTCCAACCTCACAAAATCCTACGGTCAGCTTCAAGTGCTGAAAGGAATTAATCTCACCATCAATCAGGGAGAAATTATTTCCATTGTGGGCGCATCTGGCGCAGGAAAAACAACGCTGCTTACAATTCTCGGAACGTTAGATGTTGCTGATGGCGGCACGCTAACGATGAATAACAATCAGCTTACCGGAATGTCGTCGAAGCAACTCGCAGATTTCCGCAACAAGAACATCGGATTCGTTTTTCAGTTTCACCATTTGCTTCCGGAGTTTACGGCGCTCGAAAACGTTTGCATTCCGGCATTCATCGGTGGCGCAGGAAAGAAAGAAACCGAAGCACGCGCTGAAGAATTGCTCAACATGCTCGGACTTGCCGATCGCAAAACACATAAACCATCGGAGCTCTCTGGTGGCGAACAACAACGCGTTGCAGTAGCACGTGCGCTCATCAACAAACCTGCAGTCGTTTTTACAGATGAACCCTCAGGCAATCTCGATTCCGCAACAGCACGACAACTCCACGAACTTTTCTTTCAGTTGAGAAAAGACATTGGGCAAACGTTTGTCATCGTCACGCACAATGAAGCGCTGGCGGATATGGCGGATAGGAAGCTTGTCATGCAGGATGGTCGGATACTTTAGTTGACCCTTGTGCATTGATACTTTACGTGCGGCTCCAACAAAACCCGGCTCGCGTTTCTTCAACCGCGGGCTGAACCCATGGTTCGACAGGCTCACCACAGGCGCGG
>CAYUTR010000410.1:0-4101 GCA_964447465.1 uncultured Chryseobacterium sp. | reverse complement strand
ACCTAATAGGCTCTCGCAAAGACTACTCTTTCTTTTGACGGTGCGCCTGTGAGAATACATACGCCATCTTCCTGCTTATTACCAATAGGAATACAGCGAATTGTTGCTTTCGTTTTCTCTTTGATCTTCGTTTCAGTTTCAGATGTGCCATCCCAGTGTGCATAAATGAAACCGCCTTTGTCAAGCGCTGTTTCGAATTCTGCCCACGTGTTCACGTAATGACTCGACGCTTCTCTTCGCGCCAATGCCTTCTTAAATAAAGACGACTGAATATCCTCAAGTGTTGCTGCAATACGATCAACGAGTCCTTCCATCGGAACAACTTCTTTGGTCAACAAATCGCGGCGCGCCATTTCTACGCTGTTGTTGGCAAGGTCTTTCGGACCGATTCCCAATCGCACAGGAATTCCGCGCAATTCGTGTTCAGCGAATTTGTAACCCGGACGTTCTTTATCGCGACCATCGTATTTCACCGTGATGCCTTTCGCACGCAGATCTTTCATCAAGGCTTCCGCAGCAGTTTTGATCGCCGCATTTTCTTCGTCGGTTTTGAAAATAGGAACAATCACAACCTGGGTAGGCGCAAGCTTCGGTGGCAATACCAATCCCTGATCGTCACTATGACTCATGATTAAGCAGCCCATCAAACGCGTTGACACACCCCATGATGTAGCCCACACGTATTCCATTTTATTTTCGGTGGTCGCATACTTCACGTCGAATGCTTTCGCAAAATTTTGTCCGAGGAAGTGCGACGTTCCTGCCTGCAGCGCTTTTCCGTCCTGCATCAGTGCTTCGATACAATATGTTTCTTCTGCCCCGGCAAAACGCTCGTTCGGAGTTTTCACTCCACGTAAAACCGGAACTGCCATGAAATTTTCAGCGAAGTCGGCATACACATCAAGCATACGCAATGTTTCTTCTACTGCTTCCTGCTGTGTTGCGTGTGCAGTATGACCTTCCTGCCACAGGAATTCTGTAGTGCGCAGAAAAAGTCGCGTGCGCATTTCCCAGCGAACAACATTCGCCCACTGATTGATGAGCAACGGAAGATCGCGGTGACTCTTGATCCAGTCGCGGTAGGTATGCCAGATAATCGTTTCAGAAGTAGGACGAACAATAAGTTCTTCCTCAAGCTTCGCGTTTTCGTCAACTACAACCTGACGTGTTTCTGGTGTATCGCCAATCGTCTTCAATCGGTGATGCGTTACTACGGCGCACTCCTGTGCAAATCCGGCAACGTGTTTCGCTTCTTTGCTGAGAAACGACTTGGGGATGAAAAGCGGAAAATATGCGTTCTGGTGACCGGTATCCTTGAACATTTTGTCGAGTGCCTGCTGCATCATTTCCCAGATGGCATAACCACTAGGTTTGATCACCATGCACCCGCGAACAGCAGAATGGTCAGCAAGGTCTGCTTTCATGACAACGTCATTGTACCATTGGCTGTAATCTGCACTGCGGCTTGTGAGTAATTTGGACATAAAATCCAGGCGTTTTTGGAATGATTTTTGTAACTTTACTAGTACTGATTGCAAAAATAGCACATTATCATCCCCTGTGCGAATTTGTAGAATTTCAAAGGTTAATCCGATCGCAATGAAAACTGCCCTGAAATTGCTTGTAGCCTCAGCTTTGCTGGTGGGTTACAACTCCTGCAAAACGTTCAAGGATCTTTCCAAACAGAAAGACGGGGACGATGTTTACTACTCGATGAAGGATGCGAAGAAAGAGCGCGCTGCCGAGAAGAAACGTAAGGAAGAAGAAGAAAAACGCAAAGCCGAAGAGGCAAAGCAGCAGATTATCCAGGAAAACAACGCCAAAGCAATGGCTACTTCGCCGGGAACTGACTACTACGATCAGCCATTCGATTACGATGATTATTATGATTACGAATACGCAGCCCGCCTGAGACGCTTTAGCGATCCTGTCCCGGGAGCTGGTTATTACGATAACTACTATACCAACTCTTACTATTATAACCAGAATCCGAATTACTACGGGGCCAGCGTTTACAACAGCTATAGTTTCTGGGGATCTTCGGCATACGCGTACAACTACTGTCCATCATCCTACTTCTATTACAACAGTGGATGGGCTTGGGGCACGGGCATGTATTATGGAAATCCTTATTCCAGTCCTTACGGAATGGGTGGTTATTACGATCCGTGGGCGAACCAGGGTTGGGGATACAATCCTTACTGCAGCTACAATCCGGGATGGAATTACGGATACGGCGGATACGGATATAATCCTTACGGATACAATCCGTACGGTTATGCCAACAACGGTTACAACAACGGATACGGTAACAGCAACACGAACAATAACTATTACTTCAATAGTTACGACGAGAACAGTTACTACTACGGACCGCGTCACAATCCAACATCAACGGATGGACGTCCTGTAGGTTCGGGCGGACCGGCTTTCGGTGAGCGTTACGCTGAAGCAATTGCTTCTGAGAACAATATTGAGAATGCAGATATTCATGATGTGAATCGCGTCACACAGCAAACCGCTGCTGCACCGGCGACTGAAAATGGTACGCGTGATGTGAATAACGGTGGAACTTATGTTCCTCCGGCGAATTCAACCACACCGGGAACTGATGTTGGTCGTGATGCCGGAGTGCCTTCGAATGCGTCAGGAAATACTACAACACAGCAGCGAGACAATACGCCGCCGGCACCTGTATTCACAAATACGAATACGCAAACTCAGACGCCGCCACCAGCAGCGCCCGATTACAATCGTCCGTCTAACACTACCACAACACCTGCACCGTCGCAATCGCGCGACGCAGGAAATTCTCCGGGAAATAATGGCGGAGGAAATAGTGGTGGAAACGCACCAACGCCTCGTGACGCGAACAGTGGTGGAACGACTAGTCGTCCGCGCTAAATAGTTTTTGAGTGATGAAGAGAATTCTTTGCTGCGGAGTTTCCGTACTCATTTCCCTTTCAGTATTTGCACAGAACGAACAGGACGTGCTGCGTTATTCCCGGATTGGCTTCGGTGGAACAGCGCGTTTCGTTGGAACAGGTGGAGCATACGGTGCATTAGGCGGAGATATTTCCTGCATGTCGGTGAATCCTGCCGGCATTGCTGTTTTCCGCAAGAGCGATTTCTCATTCACACCTTCATTCTACAATATGAGTGTGAATTCTTCGTACAGCGATACCACGAGCAACGATGAACGTTTCAACATGAAAGTGGACGGATTCGGATTTGTGGTCGCCACGCGTCCTGAAGTTCGCACCGACCATGGTTGGCAGATGCTGAGCATGGGAATTAATTACAGCCGTACAAATGCTTTCCAGGCGAACCTGCTCATGGTTGGAAATTCTACAACTTCTCTTTTGGACAGTTGGGTGCGCAGTGCTGCCGGAACCGGTTACTCGAGTCTTGATCCGTTCAACGAAGGTCTCGCGTGGAATACATACCTGCTTGATCCGTACATGGACACATCGCATTATATCGATCGTGTTCCGGATGGAGATCTGGTGCGTCAGTTCAAACAGGTAGAGATGCGCGGTGGAATGGGTGAGTGGACATTCGGTGGCGGAGCGAATTATGATAATCGCGTTTATATCGGAGCATCGATCGGAATTCCAACCGTGAAGTATGAAGAAACAACGTACTACACCGAGAAGGAAGTATACGATACGGTTTCCAATTTCGATTACCTGCAGTTCGAACAATTCCTCGAGACAAAAGGTCGCGGCATCAACTTCAAAGCAGGTGTAATTTTCCGTCCTTATGATTTCATGCGCGTTGGTCTTGCATTTGCGTCTCCAACGAATCTAAAGCTGAGCGATACCTATTTCTCGAAAATGTCTTCCATTCTTGGCGACACCATGCGTTCGTGGGAATCGCCAAACGGAAATTACCGGTACTCCATTCGTACCCCGATGCGGATTACAGGTAGTGTTGCATTCATAGTCTACAAGTTTGCGCTGATCAGTGCCGACTATGAATTTGTAGATTACTCCGACGGCAAACTGAAATCTCAGGATTACAATTTCTTCGATGAGAACGCAGCTGTTCGTGCGAAGTACAAAGCGTCGAGCAACATCCGTGCAGGTATCGAAATGAAAT
>CAYUTR010000409.1:0-4107 GCA_964447465.1 uncultured Chryseobacterium sp. | reverse complement strand
GGTTACAACTTCCATGGACACCCGGATTACGTTTGGGAAAATAACCTCATGGCAGAATACGTGGACGGCCTACCACTTACGATCAATTACAACCTCCGTTGTCACTTCCGTCAGAAGTTGATGGTGGGTGCTGCGTGGAGATTGAAAGATGCAGTTATTCTTCAGGCGGGTTGGGTATTCTACAATACCGTTCAGGCAACGTACTCGTATGATGTAGGTATTTCGAAACTGCGCAAAGCGCACAACGGCAGTCACGAAATCACATTAGGCTATCGATTCGATTACCAGAATAAGAAATCGAAGTACCGCAACTTCAATTTGTTCCAGAAACAGCGTTACAATATTTTCTGACAGCCGCGGGATTCATCCCGCGTATAATTGATCCCTCCTTATTATATTTTACGTATCCGCGGGCTGAAGCCCACGGCTGTCAGAATTTCATCATTCAATTACCGGATAAATCTCCGCTGCATGCAATCGCGATGTAGAATTAAAATGCCACCATTCAGTTTCTATCCGGGAAAATCCTGCAGCACGCATTACGTTGCGAAGTAATTCACGATTCGCGAGTTGCGTTTCTGATAATTCTCCGGTTTCAAAATATTCCGTTTCCTTTCGTGGATGTGCAAGCTCGCCGAAGTAATCGTACGGAGTGCCCATGTCAAGCTCATGTCCCGACTCATCAATAATTGTGACATCAACCGCAGCGCCATAATTGTGCAGCGATCGGTTAGCGGGATTTGAAAGATACTTCTGCCGGTCCATTGCAGAAAGTTCAACACTATCCCACATCAATTGCTGAATTGAAACCGGACGTGCTCCATCAAATACCAGCAAACCGTAATACGGAAACTGACGTTTCAATTCTGCCTGCGCCTTCACCAGTTTTTCTGCTACTTCCTTCTGCAGGTAACAACGGTTCAAATCACCGTACATATCCTTCCCGGTGAAATTGTTAAGTGAAGAATAGCGCAACTCAACCTGCAATGTGCTGTCCAGCGACAAAATATCTACAAGACCAAGTTCTTCCATCTGAAGCTCAATTGCAGACTTCTCCGGAAGTTCGGGAATGCTATCGGCAGGCACAGGTGGTATAATAAGGCTAGTGATAACCGAATCGCGCGTAACTGTCTGCGGGGTATCGCTGCAGGAACTTAACAGGACAACGACGGAACAGAAAAGACACAAGGTTTTCATTCGAAATCAAAATTAATCCTAATGAGTGAGTAATTTCGCATCGTGTCACTGCCAATCAGAGCTTTGTTGATGGTTCGCCCCGCGAAATTTGCGTTCAACCCGCAAACCGCAGCTACGAATTCATTTCAGTCGCCGAATACTGAAGACATTCACGAAAAAGCTTTGGCAGAATTCGACGCACTCGTTGTGCAGCTCAAACAGGTTGGTATTCATGTCGAGGTTATCCAGGATGATCCGCACTCGCCCCTGCCCGATTCAGTGTTTCCGAACAATTGGTTCAGCACACACCCGCGTGGAGAATTGTTGCTTTACCCCATGCTCACTGAAAACCGGAGAGCAGAACGTAAAAAAGATATTATTGATCTTCTGCGTGTTCAGCACAAATACAATTCCGTTACCGATCTGAGCTTTCATGAAAATGAATCGCGATTCCTCGAAGGCACGGGTAGTATTGTATTCGATCACGTAACAGGAATTGCTTACGCCGGAATTTCTCCGCGCACAGATCGTGATGTTTTGCTTGAAGTGTGTGATGCACTTGGTTACATTCCGTTTGTTTTCATCGCATCGGATCGACACAATCAACCGGTCTACCACACAAATGTGGTGATGGCAATCGGACCATCCATTGCAGTGTGTTGCTTTGATTCGATAGGCGATGAAAATGATCGCAACGGTTTGTGGACACTGCTTAGTAAATCAGGAAAAGTAGTTGTGCCGGTTTCTGTTCCTCAAATGGAGTCTTTCGCGGGAAACATGTTGTTCATCAGTAACGGCGCAAATCATTTTGTAGCGGTTTCATCCACGGCGTGGGATTCTCTCAGTGAAAATCAGAAAGCCATCATCTCGCAACATGCTACACCCATCATCGCGAAAATTCCGACCATAGAAAAACACGGTGGCGGAAGCGTTCGATGCATGCTTGCCGAACTTTATTAAGTTAGGAGTTGGGAGTTGAGAGACGGGAGTAAATTCTGAAACGGGCTAAAGCCCACGGTGATCACTTTCAAATCATGGAATTAACGTGCAAGGACGACTACGCAATTCTCTAATTTTCCTATTATGCCACGCAGGTCCTCACCGCAGTATTCAGACCGTATACGCACACCGTCACTCCCGTCTCCCAACTCCCATCTCCCGACTGATTTTCCCGCCCAAACCACCCATTTACCGCTTACAAAAACCCGACAAATCGAGCTCGATAATTGACTATTTTCGATCTCCATTTAGACCAAAAAAATGAAAAAGAACATCAAGATTACCCTTTGGCTGGCATTCGTTGCATTCGTTGGAATTTCAATGAAACAGGCATACGATGGAGTCGGTATCGATCCACAGGATATCAATACCAAATTCCGTCCGCAAGATGACTTTTACGGATATGTAAATAATATCTGGATCGGTAAAAATCCAATTCCGGCAACTGAAACCAGTTGGGGGAATTTTCACGTGCTCCAGGAAAAATCTCAAAGTGCATTGCGTTCGATTTGTGAAGAGATGTCTGCGAAGAAAGGTTCAGCAGCTGGTTCCAACGAACAGCTTATCGGCGATTTTTTTGCAGCAGGAATGGACACGATGTCAATTGAAAAAGACAAGTTCACTGCCGTTGCACCTGAATTGGAAAAGATTTCCGGTCTGAAGGATGCCAACGGAATCAGTGACCTCATGGCTTACATGCACATGTACCAGGCAGGTTGCGGGTTCGGATATTTTGTGATGTCCGACATGAAGAATTCGGAAATAAACGTGCCGTATATTTTCCAGTCGGGAATGGGACTTCCTGAAAAGGAATATTATCTCGGCGATGATATGGCTCCGATCCGTGATGAATATAAAAAGCACATCACTATCATGTTCACACTCATGGGCGAAACACAGGCCGATGCAGCGACACATGCAGAAATGGCTTTCAATATTGAAAAGAAACTTGCCGACTCTTCTCTTTCTGCTGTTGAGTCGCGTGACCTTGAGCGCATTTACAACAAGAAATCTGTTGCAGAGCTTAACAAGCTTGTTCCGAATTTCGACTGGAAAAAATACTTCACTGCAGTTGGAACTCCATCCGTTTCGGAAGTGATTGTAGACAATCCTGCTTACCTGGTTCAGTTCAATAATCTCCTGAAGAGTGAAACTCCTGAAGCATGGCAGGCTTATTTCCGTTGGCATTTTGTTCACCTCATTGGAGGAAAAATGCACAAAGATGTTGCAACCGAAAACTTCCGTTTCTGGGGAACAGTTCTTTCCGGACAGACTGCTCAGCAGCCACGTTGGAAGCAGGTAATGCAATCGACCGAAGGCGCACTGGGTGATGCACTCGGTCAGTTGTATGTTCAGCGCAACTTCAGTGAAGAAGCAAAGACCCGAGTAAATGTAATGGTCGACAATCTTATTGCTGCTTATGAAGCGCGTATCAAAACACGCGACTGGATGGGTGAGAAAACAAAAGAGCAGGCAATTGTTAAGCTACACATGATCATGCGCAAGCTCGCATTCCCTGATAAGTGGAGAAGTTACTCAGGACTTGCGGTATCACGCAAATCGTATGTGCGCAACTTCCTTACGTCAAACACATTCGATGCGAAATTCGAGCTGGGTAAATTCGGTCAGCCGGTTGACAAGATGGAATGGGGAATGACTCCCGCAACGATCAATGCGTATTACAATCCATCGTACAACGAGATTGTTTTCCCTGCAGCAATCATGCAGCCACCGTTCTTCGACCCGAAAGCAGATGACGCTGTGAACTATGGTGCAATGGGTGCAGTTATCGGACACGAACTTACACACGGTTTCGATGATCAGGGATCAATGTTCGACGGTTCAGGCAATATGCAGAACTGGTGGAGCGATGATGACCGCGCAAATTTCGAATCAAAAACGAAAATGCTGACAGAGCAATTCAACAAGTTT
>CAYUTR010000408.1:0-4117 GCA_964447465.1 uncultured Chryseobacterium sp. | reverse complement strand
CCACACTTCATGACCGTATAATTCGTATAACTTTGCGCTGTTTGCAAGCGTCCATTGCTGATGTTTAACTCCACCGGCAAATCTCCATAGTACCGCCCAACAGATTTCGGAACTCCAGTCTTGTTGCTTACTGAGCCAACTGATAACCTCTGAACTGTCTGCAAATTTCCGGTCTTCACCAATACCAAATGAGTGTTTGTAAAACTCAGGGTAACCCGGGTCCAACTCATCGCTGAAGCCGGTGCAGATGTGTTGTTTCGAGGGAGTCAATGCGTGCTGCAGCGAATCGATGAATTCCTGAGGAAGCATATATCCAGCAAGATTGTAACACAATTTTCCCGCAGGAGTAAAGATCAGAAACGTGGGATATTGTTCCGTATGATATTTCATGCTCAGGAGCCGACCTTCACCACGCTCCATGTCGCGTGAAACCGAAACAAAATTCTGCTGCATGAATTCGACTACGGTAGAATCTACTAAGGTTTTTTCATCCATTACCTTACAATAGTGACACCATTCAGTCCAGCAATCCAGGAAAATATATTTGTTTTCTTTCCTTGCCTTTTCGCGGGCCTGTTCCCAAGTACCGTCGAAGAAGACAGAGGGCGTTGCGTTTACGCTGATACAAACGAGTACCAGCAACTGAAGGATCAACCGCTTCTTCATTGTTTATAGGGCCTGTTCCAATGTGAACGTTTCTTTCACGCGAAAATTGCCCTCTGTTCTTTCTACCGTACAACACTCAGTGGTGTAATCGTGTTCAAAAAACAAGATGTAGTTTTCATCCGCTGCTTTCGGTAGAAATTGTTCTTTTTCGCTGAGCGTGATCAGTGGCTGTGTATCGTACGCCATAATCCACGGCATTGGAATGTGGGCCGATGATGGCATCAGGTCAGCAAGAAATACAACTGTTTTTCCCTTGTACTGAATGTGCGGTAACATCATTGAACCGGTATGACCATGTGTTATCCAGACTTTGAATCCGGGAATGAGTTCGTCAGTTTCCTTGAAGAATTTCAACTGACCGCTTTCCTTGATCGGAAGAATATTCTCTTTCAGGAAACTCGCTTTCTCGCGTGCATTGGGTTTCGTTGCCCATTCCCAATGCTGTTCATTGCTCCAGTAGGTTGCATTCGGAAATGTCGTGAACAACTTATCATCCTTCTTTGAAATGCTTCCACCGCAATGATCGAAATGAAGGTGCGTCAGAAATACATCCGTGATATCAGAATAATCAAATCCTTTTGCGCGCAATGATTTCTCCAGCGATGCATCTCCATGCAAATAGTAGTAACCGAAAAATTTCGCGTCTTGTTTTGTTCCCATTCCATTGTCGATGAGAATCAAGCGATCACCGTCTTCAACAAGCAAGCAACGCATCGCCCACGAACACATATTGTTTTCGTCGGCAGGATTTTTCTTACTCCACAAACTTTTCGGAACAACACCGTGCATGGCACCTCCGTCGAGTTTGAAGAAGCCCGTCTCTATCGTGTGTAGTTTCATAATTCGAAGATTCGAAATTCGAAAATTTGAAAACAGTGGTAATGAAGTCGACTTCTCACTGCGTACTGCGCACTGCCGACTGCGCACTGATTACTCTTTAGGAGGTTCCGGTGGAGTAGGTGGCGACGGAGGTGAATACGGATTCGTCGGATTCTTCGGTGGCGCCGGATTCTGATACGGATTGCTCGGCGGTGGCGGAGTATTCGGATTCACGTATGGATTCGAAGTTGGCGGTACGTTTGGATTCACGTAAGGATTCTTCGGCACATTTGGATTCTGGTACGGATTATTCGAAGGTGGATTCTGATATGGATTGTGCTGAGGAGGATTCTGGTATGGCGGGTTCTGGTAAGGCTGATTCTGCGGCGGCTGTTGCTGCAACGGATTATTGTATTGCTGCGTGTACGGATTCTGTGTTGGATTTCCGTAGGAAGCAGGCTGCTGATAAGGTGGATAAGTAGTGAATGGCTGGTTGTAATTTCCACCAGTTACAACAGGAGTTTCTTTCTTTCCGAAACTCACTACACATGAAATGATAGAGAAGATCAGGAAGAAAACACTGATCAGCAACATTACTACACCACCACCAACTGCTTCATCAGGAGTTGAGCTTCCGCTGTCCCACAGATAGCTGTCATCGCAATAGCAATAGCAACGTGTTTCTGTCATTACAACAATAGCGCTCAGGATTCCGCCGAGGCTCATTACGATTCCGATAATGGATAATGCACGCATATTTAGAAGGGTTGTAGAGTCTTGACGAATATACTAAATGTGCGGGGCTTGGTTGTGAGAAAGGGTGAATTTTAGCTATTCTGGCACCAATCACGATCAAAAATTCACCACCAAGGCACCAAGGCACGGAGAAATGCCTCTCACATCTTAACGTTAATAAGTAAGCCCCATTTCTCCGTGCCTCCGTGTCTCCGTGGTTTAAATTCGCCGTATGAGAATCCACTTCATCGCCATTGGCGGTTCCGCTATGCACAACATGGCCATCTGCATGAAACTGAAAGGTCACCATGTAACTGGATCTGATGATGAGATCAACGAACCATCGCGTAGTCGCTTAGCAGCACAAGGAATTCTTCCCGAGAAAATGGGATGGCGACCGGAAATGATTGACGAATCTATTCACGAAGTGATTCTCGGAATGCATGCACGCGAGGACAATCCGGAACTCATTCGCGCACGCGAATTGGGATTGCGGATTTACTCGTATCCCGAATATCTCTACGAGCAAAGCAAAGACAAGACGCGAATTGTAATTGGAGGCAGTCACGGAAAAACTTCTATCACCGCGATGATTCTTCATGTACTCAAGCATTGCGGTATCGATACCGATTACATGGTAGGTGCACAGCTCGCTGGATTTGATACCATGGTTCGCGTTACTCCCGATGCAAAATACATTGTACTCGAAGGCGATGAATATCTTGCATCACCAATCGATCGCCGTCCGAAATTTCATTTATATCGTCCACACGTTGCTGTTCTGAGCGGAATTGCCTGGGATCATATCAATGTGTTTCCGACTTTTGAAAATTACGTGGAGCAATTTTCGAAGTTCATTGAATTGATTGAACCGAATGGTTTCCTCACCTATTGCGCGGAAGATTCTGTATTGAAATCAACTGCTGAAAAAACACAGGTGAACATCACGAAGAAACCATATGGAATTCCGCCGCATGTAATTCGCGACGGAACAACGTTTATCATTCGTGACGGCAGAGAAATTCCACTCCTGATTTTCGGTGAACATAATCTCATGAATCTTACCGGAGCGCGTTATGTATGCAATGCAATTGGCGTGAACGACGATCAGTTCGATGAAGCGATACAATCTTTCAAAGGCGCTGCGCGTCGACTTGAGCTCGTTTTGAAAAACGGATCGTTTAACTGCTACAAGGATTTTGCGCATTCACCATCGAAACTGAAAGCAACTACATCAGCTGTAAAAGCTCAGTTTCCTAATAGAAAAGTCGTGGCGTGCATGGAGTTACATACATTCAGTTCGTTGACAGCAGAATTCCTGAAAGAATACAATGGTGCAATGGATGCTGCCGATGAAGCATATGTTTATTTCAATCCGCACACAATTGCGCACAAGAAATTACCTCCGATAACGAAAGAGCAGGTTAGGGATGCTTTTGCACGTCCTGATATTAAAGTGTCTACTGATTCGACTGCGTTGATGGCAGAATTGCAAACGAAGAATTGGAACAATAGTGTGTTGCTGTTCATGACGAGTGGCAATTTTGATGGCAAAGATTTCGCAGAAGTTGCAACCATGTTGGAGGTTTAAAAGGGAACGCGGATTTTTATGTTCGCTGGTGTTAGGTGCTTCGATAGGATGAGTGGGAAAGAGGACAAGTGCAGGCTTTGGATCTAATGAGATAAACTCAAGCATATCTCATAAAATCCAAAACCCGCTTTTTGTATTCACCGCGCTGATCCTGATTTGCCGCTAGAAAACAACGGGCATAAAAATCCGCGTTCCTTTTCTATTACGACAAGCCTATCTCATAAAATCCAAAACCGGGTTTCGAATTCACCGTGCTGATCCTAATTTACCGCTAGAAAACAACGGGCATAAAAATCCGCGTTCCTT
>CAYUTR010000407.1:0-4122 GCA_964447465.1 uncultured Chryseobacterium sp. | reverse complement strand
ACAATCTGGTTGTTGTAAAATGCGTTGAGACAAGCTTCTGTGTTGTCGTCGATGTAACAGAATGTGCGGGTCTGATTTCCGTCTCCGTTTACTACGATGTCTTCGCCTTTCAAAGCACTGGAGATGAAACGCGAAATCACAAAGTCTTTACTCTGTTTCGGTCCGTAAGTATTGAAGAAACGAAAGATCGTATACGACAATCCGAATTCCTTCTGGTATGATTTCAGGTACGCTTCACCGGCGTTCTTCACAATAGCATATGGTAATCGTGAATTCAACGGCGTGGTTTCTTCGTTCTGCGGAAGTTCAACCGGTTCTCCATACACTTCAGAAGAAGAAGAGAAGAACACGCGCTTCACTCCTGAATTTTTCGCGAGCTCAAGTATGTAACGGAATCCCTGAAGATCATTCAGTACCAACACCGGATTATCCAGTGTACGCTGAACACCAACCACAGCTGCGTAATGAAATACATATTCAAACTGGTGCGACATCATCACGGTAGAGAGATCCACGTAATTATTTACATCGCAGCGAATGAAACGGATATTGTCGTGAACAGAAGTCGGAATTTTATCCTGCGAACCCGTCAGAAAATTATCGACGATCACTACGAAGTGATTCGGATTTTCCGCAAGCTTCTCAGCAATGGCGCTGGCGATAAAGCCGGCTCCGCCCGTAACAAGAATGTAGGATTGTCTCGGCATCAGTGAAGAAGATTAACGAGATATTGTCCATAACCGCTTTTCATCAACGGCTCAGCGAGTTTCTGCAGCTGACTTTTGTCGATGAATCCTGCACGGAAGGCAACTTCTTCAATACAACCCACTTTCAGTCCCTGGCGTTCTTCAATGATGGAAACATAATTACTTGCCTGCAACAAGGAAGCATGAGTTCCGGTATCCAACCATGCTGTTCCGCGATTGAGAATGCTCACGTCGAGCTTTCCTTGTTCGAGGTAAATTTTATTGATGTCGGTAATTTCCAGCTCGCCACGCACACCGGGTTTCAGATTACGAGCGATTTCAATTACACTGTTATCGTAGAAATAAATTCCCGGCACCGCGAAATTTGATTTCGGTGATTTCGGTTTTTCCTCAATGGAAATCGCTTTTCCGGCAGCATCGAATTCAACAACACCGTATCGCTCAGGATCTGTAACGTGGTATGCGAAAACCATTCCGCCGCCTTTTGTTTTCACTTTATTGCTTGCATCACGCAATGTTCCGGAAAGATTGGATCCGTGGAAAATATTGTCACCCAGAATAAGTGCTGCATTATCGTTACCGATGAAATCTGCACCAATTGTAAATGCCTGTGCGAGTCCTTTTGGTTCGGGCTGCACCGCGTACTCAAAACGCATTCCGATATTTTTTCCGTCGCCAAGTAATTTTTCGAAGAAAGGAAGATCAACAGGAGTTGAAATGATCAGCACTTCACGAATGCCAGCTAGCATGAGCGTACTCAACGGATAATAAATCATTGGTTTATCGAACACGGGCATGAGCTGTTTGCTCACGGCCAATGTCAATGGATGAAGTCGCGTGCCGGAACCTCCGGCGAGGATAATACCTTTCATGCTATAGGGGTTATTGCGATTGATCTGTATTCTGTTGGATCGTCAGCTTATCCGAATCAATGTCTTCTTCTTCGTCGTAAATTTCAATCAGCGGTTCTTTCAATAACGCTCGTGTAGCAGTCCATTTCTCGAGTGACAAGAGAATGCATGGAAGCAATACAAGATTCGTCATGAGCGAAACCAGAAGCGTAATCGATAACAATATGCCGAGTGCTACGGTTCCTCCAAATCCCGAGAAAATGAAAATGGCGAAACCGAAGAATAGGATCGTATTCGTGTAGATCATGCTAAGACCGGTTTCGTAAATCGCCTGCTCAACTGCGCGTGGGGCATTGGCAACAGATAATTTGCGAAGCTGCTGACGATATTCCGTGAGGATATAAATCGTTCCGTCGGATGCGATACCGAACGCGATCGAGAAAATCAGAATTGTGGAAGACTTGAACGGTATGCCGCAATAACCCATGATGCCAGCTGTGATTACCAGCGGAATCAGACACGGAAGTTTTGACAACACGATAATTGCCACTGAACGGAACAAGGCCATTCCGATAAGAAGAATCAGAATGATTGCAATCGACAACGATACGAAAAGGTGATGCACGAGATAATCGAAACTGCGGAGGAACATCAATGAATGTCCAGTGAGATCAACTTTGTAATAATCCGCCGGGAAAAGTGAATCGACAACCGGGCGGATTCTCGCAGCGATTTTCTCTGCGCTGTCGGAACCTACATCCGCCATCTGAATACTGATACGGGTCGACATTCTCGAACTGTCAATGAACGCATTCAATCGTCCCTGCTGATTTTTTACCGTGCCACTGTAATCAGCAAGTGCTTTCAGATCGACAACGTTGTTCGGCAGGCGATACGCTTTCGGCTTCCCGTCTTTGTAAGCCTGGTAAGAAAACTTCAGCACTTCGACGATAGAAACAGGTTTCGAGAATGCCGGAATCGCAGTAATGAAATTCTGCAATGAGTCAATGTTCTTCAACACTTCGCCTTCGTGATCAAAAAGATTGCGCGGACCTAAAGTGTCTTTCGCGTAATTCTTCGGATCGATAATAGTATCCGGATTGATCTTTTTCGCTCCGGCAACAATGCTGTCTGTAAGACGTGGCTTGACCTCGAGCGCCACTTCGAACGGAAGAATTCCATTGAAGTGTTTCTCGAAAAATTTCAGATCAACGTACATCGGTTCATCCTTCGGAAGATCGTCGACCACGTAACCTACAACCGAAATGAATTTGAAACCGACGAGAGAAATCAATGTGATGATTCCTACTCCGAGATATATTTTCTTGCGGTGATTGTGAACGAGGTGATTGACCAGCGCGAGAATCTTTTTAATCCGTTTTCCTTCGAGGTGCCGCACCTGCTTTTCTTTCGGCGCAGGCAGGTAACTGAAGATGATAGGTGTGAGGAACAACGCGATGAAGTAGGTGATCATCACATTCACTGCAGCGATAACACCAAACTGAACCAGCATGTCGCTCTTGGTGAAATAGAATACACCAAAGCCGATAGCTGTTGTTACGTTCGCAAGAAAATTCGACAATCCGACTTTCTGCACCATGCGTGCAAGCGCTTTTCCTTTCTGCCCGTGTTTCGCGAACTCTTCCTGGTATTTGTTGATGAAAAAGATGCAGTTCGGAATGCCGATAATCACAATGAGCGATGGAATCATTCCCGTGAGCACTGTGATTTTGTAACCGAACAAGGCCATTGTCCCCAGCGAGAATGTCAAACCAACGATTACAACAACCAACGAGAAGAATGTTGCGTTGAAATACCGGAAGAACACAAACAGGATCAGCGCGGTTACACCAATCGACAAAAAGAGAAACAGCTGCATTTCTCCGCCGATCTTCTGCATGTATTGCGTGCGGATATGTGGCATTCCCGAGAAGTGCATTGCCGACAATTCAAAATCGTCGAGTACTCCGTTGGAATTGCAGTCTACACCCGTACGTGGAATTTTATATTTCTCACTATACGCCAGCCCTTTCGCGACAATTTTATTTACAATTTCAACGCGATTTTTCTCATGCAGAACTTCCTGCGAAAAGGTGATGAGCATCACCGTGGCCATCGTTTCTTTATTGATGATCAGCCGATCGTAAAACGGAAGACGGAAAATTTGCTTTTTGATGCTGTCAACTTCTTCCTGCGTTTGCGGACGTTGCTGCACCACCTGTACGATATCAAACTTCAAACTGTCGTCGTCGCGGAAAATATTGTACAGTCGCGCAGTAGACATAACTTCCTGCACACCTTCGATCTTGCGAACTTCTTCAGTCAGATCATACCAGCCCTGGTATTTGTCGAGCTGAAACATAGTGCTGTCCTGAAAAGTCAGGAGCATTACGTTTCCGTCTTCACCATATTTCGCTTTGAACTTCTCGTAGGCGATGGCCATTTCATCATCTTCGGGAAGCACTCGCGCGTATCTGTACGACAGCTCAAGATTTTTGCTCGCATACCATCCCATGAAACCTGTGAGCAACAGGATAAAGATCAGTAGGGGTACGCGTTGACGG
>CAYUTR010000406.1:1734-4127 GCA_964447465.1 uncultured Chryseobacterium sp. | reverse complement strand
GGAGCACTGGTAGTTGGCGTGGCCACCGTACTCATCATAGGATTGTATCTTATCGGGGATAAGCAAAACCTGTTCGGCGATACCTTCATTGTATCGGCACGTTTCAAGGATGTTGGTGGTTTAGTTGCGGGAAATAACGTGCGGTTCGGTGGAATGGACGTGGGCACGGTAGAGTCGGTGGAGGTGATGAATGATACTTCCATTCTCGTGATCATGCGCATCGATGAAAAGTATCACCGCAACATTCACGGAAATTCTCTGGCTATGTTGAGTAGCGAAGGAATGATGGGAAATCGTATCGTCTCCATTTCATCTGATGGAAGCGGTGGTCCACCCATTGCTGAAGGGCACATGATCAAATCGCAGAACTCCATAAGTATGGATGAGACAACGCGCACGCTCAGCATTACAAACAATAACCTCAAGGAAATCACTGAGAACGTGAAGAACATGACGGAAAAACTCGACAGCAGTGCATTGTGGATGGTGGTGTCGGACACAGCGATTGCGCAAAATCTTCGCAATGCATCCTATAATCTGAGCGAAAGTCTCGAAGCAATATCAAACAGTTTTCTGATCAAAGCACTTTCAGCGAAGGGTGGAAAGAAGAAGAAAGAACCAAAAAGTGATTAGTTATGAAACCGATGAACAAGTGGATCTCAACAGCAGTACTCGCATTGGCCATGCTGCTCGTACTATATTACGCAGGTGTAGTGCATTCGAAAATGCTGGTAGGAATTGCAGTAACAACGATGGGTGGAATATTGCTGCTCTCTACATTTCTCGTCCCACCACCTGGAGATGGAGATGAATAACGCAACAACCAAGCTATAAGAAATGAAAGATCATTGGAAATGGATTTCTATCATTGCGGTATCCGCAGCGATGCTGATTATACTCTACTATACCGATGTGGTGAACTCGAAAGTCTCGCTCGGTATTGCCGTGGTAACTATTGTCGCGTTTCTTTTACTTGGACGATTATTAATTCCGCCTCCCAAAAAATAGTATGCAGTACGCAGTTGGCAGTGCGCAGTATCGCACCTGGAATAACTGCGCACTGCCAACTGCGTACTGCCTACTGTTATTCAGCCAGCACTCCAAACTTTCCGCTATTGTAATCTTCCATCGCCTGAAGAATTTCTTCGCGCGTGTTCATCACAAAAGGTCCGTGTGCAGCAATCGGTTCTTTGATCGGCTCTCCGCTCAGAATAAGAAGCATTGAATTTTCCATTGCTTCCACTACGAAGTCTTCACCGTTGTTTGCAAACAACACAAAACTGTTTGCAATCGCTTCATTCGGACCATTCACGTTTACCGTTCCTTCTATCACGATAAAAGCAGTATTGTAATCCGATGGAAAATTGAAAACGGTTTTACCACCCTTGTTCAGTTTTACGTTCATCAGGTTCACAGGTGTGAAAGTATTTGCCGGACCTTTAGTACTGTTATACTTTCCTGCAATCACTTCAATAGTTCCGGCACCATCGGGCAATTCCGCTTTACCCATTGAAGCATTCGTGAGTTCCTGGTATTTCGGTTTCGACATTTTATCTTTCGCCGGAAGATTAACCCACAATTGCACCATCTGGAAATCGCCTCCAGCTTTTGCAAATTCTTTTTCGTGATATTCTTTGTGAAGAACACCGGAAGCCGCTGTCATCCACTGAACATCACCTTCGCCAATCGTACCGCTGTGACCTGCGCTATCATGGTGCGCTACTTTCCCTTTGTATGCAATGGTCACTGTTTCGAATCCGCGGTGAGGATGCACGCCAACTCCGCGCGGTTTATCAGTTGGAGAAAAATAAAATTTCGAATTGTAATCGAGCATGATGAACGGACTCATGCGCTGCATTGTTGCAATGCCCGATCCCGGAATGAAATTGTGAACCCTGAATCCGTCGCCTACAAAGTGGTGTGGAGGAGGAGGGATGATTGCTTCGATTGAACGTGTGCTCATACTATTTGGTATTTGTTACCACAAAGGTACAGCGGGAAAAGGTGCTCAGTGCTCGGTGCTCGGTTATGTGGGTATAAACGAAATTTATATCCGTGAAAATCCGCCAGATCCGCCTAATCCGCGTTCTATTATTGAAGGATTCGAGGTAGAGTCAACAACGGCACATTGATATTCTTCAGCACCTTCTGCGTTTTCGTCAGGCGCATCATACGATCGATATAATGATTACGGTGCGGAATAATCACAAGCAGCTCAGCATCATTATCCTTGATTGCTTTCTGAACACCTTTCTCGAGAGTATCACTTTCTATCACCTGTATCATGTGCATCATTTCGGCGTAACGCATTTCGATGGCAACCGTCGCTGCGTCTTTCAGCACTTTTTCTTTTGTGCCCGGCTCAGCAATTGCTGTAATCACGAGTGAAGAAT
>CAYUTR010000406.1:0-1634 GCA_964447465.1 uncultured Chryseobacterium sp. | reverse complement strand
TGTGAATTCCGCCGCACATACTAAGATCATCAAAGACGAAGCAAAACGTCTTGGATTCGATTATTGCGGAATCTCCAAAGCAGAATTTCTTGAAGAAGAAGCGCCCCGACTGGAAAACTGGCTGAACAATAACATGCACGGTGAAATGAATTACATGGCGAATCATTTCGACATGCGACTCGATCCAACGAAACTGGTGCCCGGTGCGAAGAGTGTGATTTCATTTCTGCTGAACTATTACACAGAAGACAAACAGCTCGATGAATCGGCGCCGAAGATTTCGAAGTATGCTTACGGCGAAGATTACCACCTCGTGATCAAAAGCAAACTGCGCGAACTACTGAATACGCTGGAAGAAAAAATCGGTCGAAGCATTGGCGGAAGAGCTTTCGTTGATTCGGCTCCTGTTCTCGACAAGGCCTGGGCGAAAAAAAGCGGACTCGGATGGATCGGTAAGAACAGCAATCTCATCAACAAGAAATCCGGATCGTTTTTTTTCATCGCGGAATTAATTCTCGACATAGAGCTTGTTCCTGATTCAGCGATCGGCGATTACTGCGGAACGTGTACGCGTTGTATAGATGCTTGTCCGACTGATGCAATCGTTTCTCCATACGTCGTCGACGGCAGCAAATGCATTTCCTATTTCACCATAGAGCTGAAGGACGCAATTCCTGAAAGTGAAAAAGGAAAATTTCAGAACTGGATGTTCGGCTGCGATATCTGTCAGGATGTTTGCCCGTGGAATCGTTTTTCTGCGCCACACCAGAATCCGGAATTCAATGCAAAGCCTGAACTATTATCGAAGTCTAAATCGGACTGGGAAGAAATCACAGAAGAAGTTTTCCGCGAGTTGTTCCGCAGATCGGCAGTGAAGCGTACGAAGTTTGAGGGGTTGAAACGGAACCTGAAGTTCCTTACTTAATTTTACCGCCAAGACGCAAAAACGCCAAGAAGAAATCCGTCAATCTAACTGAAGTTTTTATGACTTAGGGCATATCACTCAAGCGGTCCTCGGTGTACCGAACCATTCTGCGTGCGGGCCGCAAAAATATTTTCAAGTAATTTTTCCGTTGAAGCGATCAGCATCGATGTACTCATAGCCGACCAAGCGCGGGAGAATTCGTGTTGTTTAAGCTCCATTCGAGCTAGAATTTGTGGTGAGAAGCATCCGCGCCTAGGTCGGCGGAAGATCGCGGAGACGAGAAAAATTGCGTGAAAATATTAAGCGGCCGATTTTTTGCTCCACTTTTTTCTAAAAAAAGTGGAAAGAGAAAAACCTACTTCGGAAAAGATTGGTTAGCGCAATCAGGCGCGCACAATGCTCTTATAAGCATCCTGTATCATGTCACCATACAGATGACCAAACGTGGCTAAAGCCCACGCTTTCAGCAACGTTGCTTCATCCGGTTTTAAGCGGGAGAGCATTTTCATCAATTCTTTTTGGAACAACGAGCGATCAAAACTTACGCTCTTGAGGATGTGTTTACTGAACTCCAGCATATCTTCTCTGCTTTACAACGGTTGAATGAATTCAACAATGCTTTAACGGTAATCAGGGTATACAAGATACATCGGGGTGGTTAAAATTCCTAAAGGCCGGTATTATGCTTTGGTAAAGTGCTGTGATTCAG
>CAYUTR010000405.1:0-4139 GCA_964447465.1 uncultured Chryseobacterium sp. | reverse complement strand
TTGAATCGCAACCCATTGCATTCACAAGTGTATCACTATAGTTGCCTGAAGCAGTGTACGTGCTGCTACCAACAGTGTACGTTGAACCAAAGCAAACGATTGGCGACTGTGATGTCATTGAAGGTTGCATTACAGTTACCATGTACATCGCTGAATCTGTACATCCGCTTGCAGTCGTTGTACCCACAACCCAATAAGTTGAATCCAGAATTGGTGCAACTGTGTAGTTTGCGGTTGCAGGACCATTCACCCATGAATAAGTATCTGCACCAGCAGCCATCAACGTTGTTGAATCGCCTGCGCAAATCATATTGTTGCCGGTAACGCCCACAGAAGGTGAAGTGTTGATCGTTACGCTAACCGTATCCATAGCTGTACAACCGAATACGTTCGTAACTGTTACGTTATACGATCCTGAAGCCGTAATTCCTTCCATCTGCGCTGAACCACCTGAGCTCCACGCGTAAGATGTATTTCCTGAACCAGCATCAAGTGTTGTTGAATCGCAAGCGGTAACATCAGCACCTAGGTTTACTGATGCTGTATTTACGTTGATTGTTATTGTATCCATCATCGTACCGCAGGCAGTTGTTACAGTTACAGAATAAATACCTGATCCTGTGACAGTGCGCGTTTGTGAAGTTGACGCATTGTCCCACAAGAAAGTTGATCCAGGCCACATGCCTGCATCAAGTGTGTACATCGGAGTACAAATAGTTGTGTCGGCTCCTAACGCTACGTCAGAGTTCGCGTCAACAGAAACGAAATAAATGCTGTCGCGATTAATGCATAGTCCATTCGTTACGTCAACCCAATACCAACCTGTTGTTGCTGCTATGATGGATGAAGTTGTTGCTCCAGTGCTCCATGCATAAGTAGATGTACCCGGGGAACCGAAATCAGCACTGAGTGTTGAAGTGGCAGGTGAACATACAAGTTGATCTGATCCGAGGTAAACTCCGTCGGCGATTATCACATCGTCGAACGCGCAACCGTCGTCAACCACTGAACCGTCTGTTCCAAATGCAAATCTAACTTTCACGTTTGGTTGACCGGCAACACCAGCGAGATGGTGACGTGCAGTAACCCATCCACCAGAACCGTTCGTAGTTGAGGTGCGTCCTGACCAACCTTCCTGATATCCACCCGGTGCACCAACAATTGTATTGTCGGTGTACCACGTTATCTGGTCGCCGAAATTACCTTGTAACTGCCAGGTTTGTCCACCATCAATTGAAGTAACGATGTTCATTCCATCCCAGGAGAATTCTGCATTCCACCAGATGCGCGCTGAAACAACAGGATCGCACACGTTGGTCATGTCAAAGCAAGGACCTTCAACCCATGAGTTGTCCAGATCGAGATAATCACCTGTTAAACCACCGGTCACAAAACAATTCGCGCCGGAAGATGCTCCAATGATTACAGTCTTCGCAGGTGTTCCGAATGCCCATGTTCCGTTAACGTTGTTATTGATCAACCACCCGTTCTGTCCTGTTTCAAAATCCTGAACATACGGGTATGTAGAAATAATCGGAATTCCAATTGATGATCCTGTCGAAGTATTGTTGATCGGTGCAAGATCCGGAGCCCAGTTAATCGTTACAGTATAGCTTACTGTGGAAGGTCCTGAAAGGTCGACGCATCCAAATGAATGACTGATTGTATCGCCAGGAAGGAGATTCGCGGCTAACGTAATTGTGCTATTGAACGTACCTGCATTCGATACCAATGTCACCGGAATTTGCGTTCCAACTAGTTGCGTATTGCTGCCCATGTTCACAATATCCACAACTACGGGTGTGCAAGCATTGTTGCCACATCCACCACCTGCAATTGCATTTGCAGCTTTCAAATCATCTGCTAATGGCATGTACACCCGGATATCATCCAAGGCAGCATCAGACTCGAAGCTACTTCCACTCACAAAGCGAAAACGTACACGAACACTGTCGTCACCCGCAAATGCAGAAAGGCTGATGTCCATCATCTGCCATGCATTCAAATTGCTTGTCCACGCTGGAACGATGTCAGTCACCCAATTGTTAGTTTCAGATGTATCAACGTCAATGTGCATCACACCCATCGTAGTACCATACATGTGGTACCAGAATTCCATGCGAGGCGCTGACAAAGCACTAAAATCATAAATCGCACTTACGCAATTAGCATCAACGAGATTGCAACCAGATGTTTCGCAATAGAAATATTTTCCTAACGCGCTGTTAAGGGTGTGATCGACGTCGGGGCCTGTAGCCGTAGAGGGTGTTGAACCGTCTTCCAACAGCCAGTCCATTCCAGCCTGCGGATATCCGTACTGATCACCGTTTCTCCAATCAGTTGTAGGATTACAGTTCCCAGGACAAGCTGTCCCGCAATTTGTTTGCCCTTCGAAATCTGTTGTGTTAGGAAAGGTGTTGATTACTTGACCACTCACACCAACTCCAAAAGTCAGTGCAATAATAAGTGAGTAAATTTTCTTCATTAGTTTGTTTTTGTGTGTTTCAGCTGAGTTTACGAAACGCAAAGATAGCAATGCGCGCCATGCCACCAATCTTTATCGGTAAGAAGTGCGAATTAATCGGTTCAAGGGGAATTTACTAAGCGCGAATACTAAACGAATAGCGCCTTCAGTTCAGTCGCATCCTGAGGCTTCATCTTTCCAGCGAGAATCAACGCGAGCTGACGACGACGCAATGCGCCATCAAAGCGTTCCTTTTCCAATTCGGTAACTGGTTCAATAGGTGGAACCGGAAGCGGTTGTCCATTCTGATCAACAGCAACGAACGTGTAAATCGCTTCGTTGCTTTTCATTTTCTCTCCTGATACCGGATCTTCAACGAATACATCTATGAACACTTCCATTGAAGACGAAAATGCGCGTGAAACTTTTGCTTCGAGCGTTACAATTGCTGCGTACGGAATCGGATGGTGAAATGCGACGTGGTTCACAGTTGCAGTTACAACAACACGACGGCAATGACGGTGCGCTGAAATCGCCGCGATAACATCCATCCATTCCAGGAGACGTCCACCGAAAAGATTCTTCAGGTTATTGGTGTCGTTCGGAAGAACGTGGTGCGTTGCAATCGCGAGAGAATCGGATGGAGATTTGGATTTCATGGGGCAAAGATAGTTGGGAGTTTGGAGGGTGGAGGGAGGAGTTGGGGGAAATCTTTATTCAAACTGGAATTAAACTGCGATTTCACAAGTTTTAAGCACCCGATTGTCAGTCTTTCTGATCCTGCCTCCCTCCTAACTCCTCGCTAAAGAATATCTTTGCTCCTCATGAAGAACTTTTTCGGCGTACTGAAATACGTGAACGGTTACTGGCGTTACGCGTGGCTGAACATTGTCTTCAATATTTTATCGGTATTCTTCAATCTCTTTTCGCTGTTGACAATGATTCCGTTGTTACAGCTTCTGTTTACTTCCGATCCTGCCGGGTACGCAGCAACTGCAGCTAAGCCAGAGCCCGTTATGGGTTACTCGATTGGTTCCGCAATGGACTGGCTGGATTACAAAGTTTCCGTGTATATCACGGATAGTGGTGATCCGCTGGCCGCACGAATGAAAATCCTGTTTTACATCTGCATCTTTATCGTTGGCGTATTCTTTTTCAAAAGCATTACACGTTACCTCGCGATGTTTTTCCTTGCGGTTGTACGCAATGGCGTAGTTCGCGACATGCGCAACAAGATGTACGAGAAATGTCTCCGGCTTCCGCTTTCCTGGTATTCCAATGAACGCAAGGGCGACATTATGAGCCGCCAGACATCTGATCTGCACGAAGTGGAATGGAGCATTATGAGTTCTCTTGAAATGACATTCCGTGAACCGGTAACCATTGTAGCGATCCTTGTCTTACTGATTATGATGAGCTGGCAACTCACACTTGCCGTTGTGCTTGTAACTCCTGTGATCGGGCTGGTATTGGGTTTGATTGCAAAAAGCCTGAAGAAGTCTTCCGGCAAGGCAAAAGAGAAACATGGATTAATACTTTCCATCCTGGAAGAAATGCTTGGCGGTTTGCGGATCATCAAGGGTTTTAATGCAGAAGCTAGAGTTTCTGAGCGGTTCAAAAACGAGAATCAGGAATACACGAAAATCATGATCCGTAATTACCGCAAGACTGACCT
>CAYUTR010000404.1:0-4168 GCA_964447465.1 uncultured Chryseobacterium sp. | reverse complement strand
GTTCGCGTTGTTCGCAAATCAGGAAAGTTGTTCGTTCTAGCTCTGATTATACTACCGGCATTATTGGCAGCTCAGGTTCCGCAGGGAGTTTATCCAAATACTGTTGACGCCAATGGCAAGAAGCAAGGTGCCTGGAAGAAACTGGATGATCAGGGCACGGTCATTTATGTTGGGCAGTTCAAAGACGACAAGCCTTATGGCATGTTCACGTATTTCGATACTGATGGTAAGAAGATGACTGAGATGAATTTCCTCGATGGTGGTCCGGTGGCGTATGCGAAGATGTATCACTACGATGGAAAGTTGCAGGCAGAAGGAAAATATCTGAACCAGAAAAAAGATAGTGTCTGGAATTACTATAACGGGGATGGAGTTTTCCTGTCAACCGAAACATGGGTGGGTGCTAAGAAAGAAGGCAAAGCAATTGTTTATCATCCCGGCACAAAACAACCGGCGAGTATTACGATTTACAAGAATGATATTATCGAAGGCCCGTATATAGAGTATTACCAGGACGGACAGAAGAAAATGGAAGTAACGTATATCGCAGGAAACATGGAAGGAACTGCAACCTGGTATTATACCGACGGACGGATTAATATTGTCGGAGCTTACCAGCATGCAGTGAAACACGGAAACTGGACGTACTACAATGCCGATGGAACTGTGAAGGGAAAAGAGACGTGGAAGTTCGGAAAGCTTACGAGTCAGGAACAATTGATCAGTCCGGAAGATTTAAATAAAACAATAGAAAATCCGCAAGACCCAAATCACGATCCGGATAAGGGCAACGGCGGCGGAGGAGGAAATTAGCAGTGAAAAGCAAGGGGAAAGTTTTAGTTGCCATGAGCGGTGGGATCGATAGTTCGGTAACGGCGCTCATGTTGCATGAAGAGGGGTATGAAGTCATCGGTATTACGATGAAGACGTGGGATTACGCTGCGGCGGGTGGATCGAAAAAAGAAACAGGTTGCTGCAGTCTTGATTCAATCAACGATGCACGAATGCTTGCCGTTGATAAAGGATTTCCACATTACATTCTCGATATACGCGGAGAGTTTGGTGAACACATCATCAATAATTTCGTGGAAGAATATCTCGCCGGACGAACACCAAATCCTTGCGTGTTATGCAATACACACATCAAGTGGGATGCATTGCTGAAGCGTGCCGATCAATTGGGTTGCGATTTCATTGCGACAGGTCATTACGCATCTGTGCGCGAAGAGAACGGTCGCTACGTTATCTCCAAAGGCAAAGACGAGAAGAAAGATCAGTCGTACGTGTTGTGGGGACTTTCTCAGGAAAGTCTCAAGCGTACCATTTTCCCATTGGGAACATATGAGAAACCTGTTATCCGTCAGATGGCGGCTGATGCGGGTTATGGCGATCTCGCGAAGAAAGGCGAGAGCTATGAAATCTGTTTCATACCTGCGAATGATTATCGCGCGTTTCTGAAACACAAAGTTCCCGGACTCGAAGAGAAAGTAGACGGAGGAAATTTCGTGCGCGCAGATGGAACCATTCTGGGAACGCATCGTGGTTATCCGTTCTATACAATCGGTCAGCGCAAAGGATTGGAAATTGCTTTGGGCGAACCGATGTTCGTACTGAGTATAGATCCGGAAACGAATACTGTTGTTCTCGGAACAAAAGAAGAACTCGAGCGTCAGACGATGTGGATACGCGATTACAATCTTGTGAAGTATGAAAAGCTTCCTGAGAATTACACTGCGTTGACGAAAATCCGTTATAAGGATGCAGGTGCAATGGCAACATTGACCGAAGAAGACGGAAAGATCAAAGTTGTTTTCCATTCTCCGGTGATGGGCGTTGCTCCGGGTCAGTCTGCAGTTTTTTACGAAGGAGATGATCTTGTTGGCGGTGGATTCATTGATCGCAAGATTGAGCAACCGATTATCGCAACGAAGACCAACACTTCTGATTCGGTGAAAGCATGAGAAAACTGTACTCGGCGCTTATCGTAATTGCGTTTGCGTTGATGTCGTGCAAAGACGATGTCGATGTGACGAACGATATCGGGTACGGTTATTTTCCAACTCAGGTTGGTCACTGGGTAATTTACGAGATTGATTCAACCGTGTACGACGACTTTCAGGGCGACACAGATGTATATCGTTACCAGGTGAAAGAAATTCTTGAGTCAGAATTTATCGATAACGAAGGACGCAAAGCGATTCGTGTAGAACGTTGGAAGCGTTGGTACAATCCGAATCTCGCTTACGATAGTATTCCGTGGCATCTCTCACGCGTTTGGGCGTTTACAAAAACGAACAGCGGCGCAGAGAAACTGCAAGAGAATGAACGCTTTCTTCGCTTGACTTTTCCAATGAACGAAGGAGAATCGTGGGACGGGAATGTGTACAACACGCAAGGCTCGTGGACTTACAAGTATAAAGCTGTTGACGAGCAGTACACGATCGGCAGCTTCAGTATGGATTCAACTTGTCTTGTCGAGCAGAAGAACGAAGTCAATCTCATCAATCACCGCGTGTACAAAGAACGTTACGCGAAAAATATCGGATTGATTGAAAAGAACGTGATCGACGTGCACGATACTGCATTCGGAGCTGTTCCGGTCATTAATAGAATACACGACGGAGTAATTTATAATATCACTTTAGTAGACTATGGCCCACGATAATTTTTTCTTCAGACGCGTGGGTTTATCCCGCGGGTGAGAAAAATTAAAAATAGATTATGAAAAAAACTTTACTCGCTGCATTCGTTCTTCTCTTCGGTCTTGGAGCTTCTGCTCAGACACCAATGAAATATTGGGTCCAATTCACCGACAAGGGAAATAACACGTATACTATTTCCAATCCTTCTGCTTACTTGTCGCCACGTGCTTTGCAGCGTCGTGCGAACATGAGTATTGCGATTGATTCAACGGACTTACCGTGTACACCACTTTATGTGGCTGGAGTTGCAGCGACAGGCGTTACTGTACATGCGCAGTCGAAGTGGCTCAATGGCGTGGTGATCGTTACATCCGACACGCTCGATCTGCTTGCGATAAACGCTTTACCATATGTCGCAGGAACTACTTTTGTTGGCCTGCGTACTGCAGAAGGAAACGATGACGCAGTTTTCAAGAATGAAACTTTTTCACCTGTTGATAATACAACACAGCGTACAGGAAATGTAGAGTCGACAATGCTCAGCTACGGTCAGGCATTCGATCAGGCGAACCAGATTGGTGCTGTTTGTTTACACAATGCAGGATTCACCGGTGAAGGAGTTGTGATTGCAGTGATAGATGCCGGGTTCCGCGATGTAGACATTCATCCCATATTCGATTCACTCAACTTGAACGGACAAATTCTCGGAACCTGGGACTTCGTTGCAGGCGACACAAGCGTTTATGAAGACAACACGCACGGTGCAATGGTACTTTCCTGTATTGGTGGAAACATTCCCGGTACTCACGTTGGAACAGCACCAGGAGCAGATTACTGGTTGTTGCGCAGTGAAGAAGCAGCAACAGAATACATCATTGAAGAATATCTCTGGTCGTGTGCTGCAGAATATGCCGACAGTGTTGGAGCTGATCTCATCAACTCATCATTGGGCTACACGCAGTTTGATGATCCAGCGCAGAATCACACTTACGCTGATATGAACGGTGACATCGCTCCTTCTACGCGCGCTGCTGATTTTGCTGCATCACGCGGAATTGTTGTTCTCAATAGTGCGGGCAACTCCGGACAAAACTCCTGGTTCTACATTGGCGCTCCAGCAGATGCCGACAGTATTATTGCTGTAGGTGCGGTTGACGTGAATGGTACAATCGCGGGATTCAGTTCACATGGTCCAACATCAGATGGCGACATCAAGCCAGATGCGTGTGCGCGTGGAGAAAACGCGTCCATCGTTGATCTGAACGGAACAGTACAGTTCGGAAATGGAACTTCATTTGCTTCTCCTGTTCTTACCGGTGGAGTTGCTTGTTTGATGCAAGCGCATCCTACAATGTCGAATATGACAATTGTAAATACGGTTCGCCAGGCAGGAAGCACGTTTGCAAATCCTGATTCAGCTTACGGTTTTGGAATTCCTGATCTCTGCGCTGCGAATCTGTTCCTTTCCGGAAGCACATTTGTTCCGGGTAACGACGATACAGTTCTTGGTGTTGGACAGAATCCAT
>CAYUTR010000403.1:0-4176 GCA_964447465.1 uncultured Chryseobacterium sp. | reverse complement strand
GGCGATCTGAAATACGAAAGCGATTTTGGCTATTCCTATTGCGTTCCTTTTGGATGGCGCGTTGATGAATACAAGGAGACACATCAGACGGTGTGGCCGATTGGTTGTCCGTATGTAATCAACATCGATTACACACGACTCGCGATCGAGGACAGCTTCAGCATCGCGGCAAGAAACGATTGGAAAATATTTTCTGATTCGTTGGATGTGATCGACCGCCAGAGCATTTCATTCCGCAAAGACACATCGCAATCGGGAGTAGAAGTCTACGAAGGAATTTACATGTACCAGCAGCCCGACGGAAATTCCATGATCACGTATCGTTATTACGTGTACAATAAAAAGTCGGGCGGATTTATGCTGGTTGAATGTGTAATTCCGCCTTGGGAAGAAATGCTGAACATGGATTTCTGGGTGGCAGCTGCGAATATCGCGGAGACTGCTCAGTGGGATTGAGATCGGAGTTGGGAGTTTGGAGACGGGAGTAACATGACGGGTCGTCAATTCCCAAAACTCGACAGATCATCGATCCTATGTCAGGTTTGGGTTTAAGACCAAGACTGTTCCATCGTTACTCCAGTCTCCGATCTCCTAACTCCCATCTATTTCTTCGAAAATTTCCCGCTCTCCGGATCAAACAGGAATAACATTTTCAAATCAAGATTCGGGGTGACATCCCAATTCGGTTTCGTCTTCTTATTGAGACGTGTGAGATCCTGATCGCATTCGACAATCATCAAGGAATTTTCCCATCCTTTGACTTCAACCGTTGACGGATAAGCGAGAATAGATTGCTTCAACACGCAGCGTTTCTCGTTCAGTATTTCCGGAAAACTGTAAATGTCAATGAAGTTGCTGCCTTCTGTATAACATGTTACTGCAAGATATTTTTCATCCGGAGACAAAGACATGTCGTAACAGTTCGCAGGAAAGTTCTGCGCGTCTTCCAGGTTATAGGTCGATTGTCCAATGATGCGGCAACCACTACGATCAGGATTCAGCAACCACAAGGAGTGTTGATTGTTTTCGTTATCGCTCCACGCAACGAAGTAGAGATACCCGGGTGAATGTAAATTTGGATTGGCACTATCTGACGTGTAAGGCACAAATCTTACATGGCGGATATCATTCGATCGGTCATTGAAGATCGTGTCGAGTTTGCGCACCATCACAGATTCGTAGGCGCGAATTGCACAGATCCAATGGAAAGCGCTGTCGGGCTGGTTTAATTTCTGAAAGATTTTCGTACGTAAAGAACAATGGTGATCCTGCGTACTTACTAAATCAGATCCGGTTGCAGCATAATATTGACCGGGATAACCGATAGTAATGAGTAGGGCATTCGCTGCCCGATAATTCCCGGATTTGTAATCCATTGCTGCAAGATGCCTGCCTGCTCTGTAGTATTCAGTGTGATTCCAACTGTCGGATCGTTGTGGATCGCTAAGCGTATCATAGTAAGCCATCACCGATTCACAACATTTTCTTGCACCGATTGTATCGCCAAGCGAACTTTTTACCGAACTCGCAAGATTGAGTGTCATCATCAGGAAACGTGGGCGGTCGTTGTATGCGCCGGAATCAATCAAGTGATCCAACACGCGTACCGCTTCTGCATGCTGACCATTATCTATCAGGGTTTCGGCATAGAAATAATCCCGTTGCGCGAAAGCTTTCACGGAACAAAACAACAATGCGACAATGAGAAGTGTTCTCATTCTACAATATACGCAATCCAAGGTGCTGATATGCCAATGTGCCGATGGTTTGAGGTCAGGATGAATGCAACCATTTATTCATGAAATCCGACCATTTTTCATCGTCCAATCGGAAATCGTAAAATAAAATCGGCATATCGGCATATTGGCACATCGGCACATCGTTCGAGGCATGAATCTTGTATTTTTGCTGCCATGAAGCTGCGTATCCCCTTTGCAATCCTGTTCTTCCTCGGTGGAATTACCTTTCTCGCTGCACAACCTGAAATGGATTTCGGTTTGCACGGTGGTGTTCTCGTGAGTAATATGCCTGGATTTACAAACACCGGTTTCCGCAAAGTTTCAGGTACCGCAGGAGTTATTATTACCCGCCGTGATAAGTACAAGAACTATCTGCAGATCGAAGTCAATTACATCCGCAAGGGCGCATTCCGAAAACCTGAAGAGGATAATCCCGATAAGGTAAACCTGAGTCTGCACTATGTTGAAATTCCGGTCTTCTACCGGATGGAGAAATTTGCAATCTCAACACGAGGGCAGGAGCAGAGAGTAGGACTCGACTTCGGACTTTCTCTCGCGCGATTGATTTCACCACGCATGTTCAGAAATGGTGATCAGATTGCATTCAATGAAATCTGGTCCGACAAATATGATCTGAGCGCTCTGATGGGTGTTCACCTTCGCATCAACAACCGCATGTATCTCGATGCGAGATATTCATTCTCGATCAATCCTATTTTGCGGAGAAATGTTTTGCCGTATGATATCAAGGATTTCAATTCCCAGCAGACACATAGTCATGTGATCCAGGCAGGGATTTGCTTTTATATGCGGGGACGCTACTATTAGCAATACGCAATATCCAATGTGCAATGCGCAATCAAGTTAACAGGATATCACATTGCGAATTGCGCATTGATCATTGCGTATTGATTACTTGTTCCCACACTTACGTGGTTCCTCTAAGATCATCTCACCCTTCATCATAATTTCATTCAACGCAACTTCCAGTTTCTTCGTTGACGCAATATCTTTCGAAGCAATTGTAACTGTCTCGCGGAAGTAGCCAGATGCGTGAACCTGGAAAGTAATTGTCTCAGTAAACAAACTATCCGGAATTTCCATTACGAATTTTCCGTGCTCATCAGTTTGTACAGAGCAATTCGTTCCCGCAATGGTAACTGTTGCAAATGCCTGACGATCTCCGCTGATTGTATCAACGACTACTGCCGACAGAAAATGTTTCTTCGCTTCAGGAGTTGTCTTAATACACACCGGACCTGTAGGATGTTTCTCATCGATGATCACCGTGGGATTGTAGGGCGGCGGAGCTGTTTGTGCACTCATCGCACCCGCACCACCTGCAACCATTAACGCTGCGAAAATTGTATTGAGGTGATAACTCTTTCCACTCAATCGTGTGTTTACAATCGCACGGTTGAGTTGACTTCCGCGAAGTTGTCCGCACAACGATCCGGTGTGTTCATTTAAGAACTGTAGAATCTCATTGTCGGTCATCGTAGAAAAATCGGTCACGTTCTTCTGACAAGAGCCGCAGAATTTTCCGCGATCGGTAGGAGTCATTTGATCCCAGTCTTCGTGACAAGGTTTTGCAATGCGAATGGAAACAAGGGTCTTTTTCATAAGATTATCTGTCTGAATTTTTCTGAACAGGGTAGAGCGCCGGCTTACCCATGAAAATTCTCTCCATTACCGTGAGGGATGCAAGAATTGGAGCAGAACTTCTGTTGCTGAGATCAACTTCAAATGTTTTACGCTCGAAACCCGATCGATTAACAATTACAGTAATGGTTTCATGTGCCAGGGAATCAGGTAAAGTAAGCGTGGCTTTACCTGAAGCGTCAGTCACAACCGCAAACTTGCCGCCTGAAAGTGATACCACTGCATTTGTGAGTGGAATTCCGGTCACACTATCGGTTACTATCACGTTCACTACAACTTCTTCTTTCGTTTCCTCTGTAATCTGTCGTATACAAACCGGACCTGTAGGATGTTTCTCATCGATCACAACAGTTGGATGATAAGTCGTAGTGTCGGCAGATTGCGCTGATAAACTTCCAGCTCCTGTTGCTACCATGATTCCGGCAACTAACGCATTGAGTCTTGAATTTTTTCCGCTCAGTTTTGTTTCAACTACTTTACGGTTCAACTGGCTCTCGCGGAACTGTCCACATAGCCCATTCGGATTTGCAGAAATCATTTTCAGGATTTCATTATCCGTGAGATGTGTGAAATCAATCACACTTTTCTGACAGCTGTCGCAGAATCGTCCTTGTTCATTGGGAGTCATACCTGCCCAATTTTCGTTACAAGGTTCATCAATGCGGAGACCGATAGGGTTGCTTTTCATATTCGGGGATTATTTCTTTTTCTTTTTAGGTTGTTCCGGTTCGATGTACATCATCGGTCCGCCGAGCATCATCATTTCATTCTGACC
>CAYUTR010000402.1:0-4202 GCA_964447465.1 uncultured Chryseobacterium sp. | reverse complement strand
AACTCTTCTTTCTTCTGCTCGATAAATCCTTTTGCATCGAGGTATTTTATTTCAGGATCGTCAACCGAACCTTTCATGGAAACATAAAGTTTGTAACGTTTGTTTCCATCAGATTCTTCTTCGCCGAATTCGTTGTTCTCTTTCTTCGATGTTTTCGCTTTTCGTGCACGGATCTCATCGAGTGAAACTACGAAGTGATAATCGATCATGTTGTCGAAATCGTGCGTGCCCGACATCATTATATCTACTGCCGATGATTTGATTTCCATCTTCGGCATGATCACCGTTCGGTCTTTGATTTCAATTGTGTTGTGGAGGGAATTGAACTTAATGTCTTTGAGTTCTTCCACATTGATGAAACGCGACAAGGCCATCAGTGGTTCAAAATCTTTCAGTTCACCCTGCTCAATGTTGACATCGGCGAACGTGTAGATTTTCTTCTCGTTCACGTTGAGCTTGTTGTCCCACATCGACGCAAACGCAACATCGGAATTCAAAATGCCGCTAACATTTCTATCACCGATGGTTTCCATGCCTTCGGCCTGACCGAAATTTTCAAACGCATAAAACAACTTAGTGATGTTCACATCTGAAATCTTCGCATTGCTGGAAATCAACAATGAATCGCCACTGGTTGCATCAATGGTTCCGCTTCCGGTGATTGTTCCATCCATTGTGCGGAAACTGAGATTGTTCGCATACAGTGTTTTGTTTTTGATGTCGATGCTTCCGGTGAATGCATCTGCTTCAAAACGACGGAATGAAATATGTCGCACTGTTGCGCCGAGATGCATCTTCAATCGCGCAGGAAGAATTAGCGCGTATGAAGTATCTGTTTGCGAAGATTCTTCTCCCCCACCAAGAAGTGCATTGAGATCAAGATTGCGCGAAGTAAAATCTCCTTCAATACTTAGAACTTCTTCTTCGGTGAAAATGTATCCGAGCAGATTGCGGATTGCACCACTTACAACGAAATCACTTCCGCTATAGTTGCCGGAGAATTGCTGGATGGCCACATTGTTTCCGTCGAAAGAAAGCTGGCCGTTCAGACTGTCCCCATCAAGTGAAGAATTCTTCATCTGGAAAACAGCTTCGGTAAGTTTTACGTCGCCCGTAGTTTTGAATTTCCGGAAATCGGCAGCGGTGAGTGTATTGCCTTCGATCGGTTGACCGGAACCCTCGACATGAATTTCCATCTTGCCGCTCATTGCGTCGACGGTGTCGAATTCAAAAATATCCTGTAGCTCTGCGAGATCAATGTTACCGCTGAGTGATGCAGCATAATCGGGCGCACTTCCTTTCATGGAGAAGGAACCGGTGATTTTACTTTTCGATGTGCTCGCATTGAACGTGGAGATCTCCAGGCGATCATTTCCTCCAGCGTTGGAATAAATTCCTTCCAGACTTATTCCATTCAGTGTGACCCCGGAATTTTTACGCTTGAGTGTGGCTCCATTGCGGATTCCGAAACTCGCATCAATGTTCGGAACCAACGTATCGCCCGACAATCCTTTCACAGTTGCTTCGAAATAGAATTCACCCGTACTCTCGAAATCGGCGATATCACTTTTGAGTGAGTCGGACGCGAGTGAAAGTGCAGAGTTGATATCAACGTCCTGTCCTTTCACGAGAACATCCAACAGGTAATTGTTCTGCTTGTCTTCGACTGAACCTGAAAGCGCAAGCATGAATTCTGCAATCTGAAGTTCACCGGTGGTGATCGCGTACATCCCGGTTTTGGTGTTGATGTTCATTCCGAGATTGAGATGACCGTTGTTGCCTTTGAACAGAGAAACATCTTTCTGCTTGAGTTCTTCAATTTTGAAATCAGCTTCTGTTTCGAGATCAAATTCTCCACTGGCAAAATCTCCGGCGAACACAAGATCATTCACATGCAGTTTGTACATGCTTTCCGATGGAACGTCTGTGTAACCGAGATCAACGTTCGTGAAAGTAATTTCTTCGAGCGCAAAAGCAACTTCACTCGAATCGTTCTTGGTTGCAACGGTATCGTTCTTCAGGAAGTGATAATTGTCAACACCATTTGCGTCGACGCGCACATCCACCATTCCATCTTCGAGGGAAATATTCCGGATGGTATAATTTTCACGGAAGATGTCGAGAATGCTGAATGAGAAAGCAACTTCTCCCGCACGGAATAACGTATCCCGTGGAGTTAGGATCGTATCCTGACTCACGATTTCCGTTGCATCAAGCGCTGTTACGTTTTTAAATTCTACCGACGCCATCGGAAAATCTTTGATGAACGTAAGATTGATGTCTTCCGGCGCAACAATAATCTGCGTGTTGAGATGTGTGTTGAGTTCTTCGGTTACATACTGCTTGATGTCGTCTTCGAAAATGAATCCGAGAGTAACTAACGCAACGAGCAAAAACGTAACGATTCCACCCATCCACACGAAGGTGCGGATGATCTTTTTCCACCACGGTTTACGTGGCTTTACCTGAATCTTCTCATCTAGCGTTTCTTCCATCGGCACGGGCATTGTCGTAGGTGACAAAACCGGACAGGTAAAGGTAGAACGGTGGGAGAGGGCGTTTCGTGTGCGAGAGACGGAAGTATTAAGAGCCAAATGTTAATTCGGACGGGATACGGGATACGAAAGACGGGAGTAAAAGGAACGCGGATTTTGAAGTGCAATGCTTGTTAGGCTGCTTTTCGGATCACCGCGGTATCTAGAACAACCCTGAAATTGGATTTTATGAGATAAACTTAAGCCTATCTCATAAAATCTGAAGCCGAAAGTTTCAAATCACCGCGTTCATCCTTGCGAAGCGATTAGCAAACAACGGACATAGAAATCCGCGTTCCTTTTATCTTTCGGTCGAATCTACTCCGCTTCCGGATCTTTCTTCACTTTGCGCACGGGCTTACCCTTATCCGCATCCCGTTTCCCTCGTCCCGCATTCCTCTTCCCAACGTCGCCAACTACACGGCCCTTCTGCTTCTCTCCACCGACCTTCATTTTCAGGAATCCAACTTCTTCCGGCTTCAAAAAGCGCCATTTTCCGCGCTGAACGTTCTTTTTCGTGAGTCCCGCGTAGGAAACGCGATCAAGAAGCTTCACGGTATAACCCAATGTTTCGAACATGCGGCGCACGATCCGGTTACGACCGGAATGCAGCACAATACCGACTTCTTTTTTGTCTTCGCCATCGCCAACGAAACTGAGATCATCTGCTTTGATGAAACCGTCTTCGAGTTCGAAGCCTTCAAGAATTTTATCGAAATCTTCTTTCTTCAGATTTGAATCGAGCGACACCTGGTAGATTTTCTCGACATTATATTTCGGGTGCATCAATCGTTCTGCAAGATCTCCGTCGTTGGTCAACAAAAGAATCCCAGTTGTGTTTCTGTCGAGACGACCGATCGGATAAATCCTTTCATCGCCTGCGCCCTGCACAAGATCGAGAACTGTTTTTCTTTCCTGCGGATCATCCGTAGTTGTTATATAATCTTTCGGCTTGTTCAGCAGAACGTAAACCGGTTTCTCGCGACGCAATAACTGATCGCCGTAGTGAACAGAATCGCCCGCAGAAATTTTTGTTCCGAGTTCGGTTACAATTTTTCCGTTCACTTTGATCACACCTGCACCGATCATATCATCAGCTTCACGGCGTGAACACAAACCTGTATTCGCGATGTATTTGTTCAGGCGAATTGATCCGTCACCTGTGTCATCATCTTTTCCGCGATGCGATTTCGAAGGAGCGTAACTCTTTTTGAATTCACCCGCTTCTTCCTGGTTGTCGAATGTTTTCCATTCGCCTTCTTCACGTTTTCTCGGAACAGAATCACGATCGCCACGTTTCCATGTTGGTTTTGCTCCGCGATCGCCAAATGGTTTTTTGAAACTGCCTTTATCACCTAACGGTTTTCTGAATGCCGGACGATCATCGCCCTCTTCACGTTTCCTGAAAGCAGGTTTGTCGCCGAAAGGTTTGTCGTATGTTTTGCGTGGACGTTCGTCACCGTCATCGCGACGTTTGAATGGAGGTTTCTCGCCAAATGGTTTTTTGAATCCGCGTCCGCCACTATCACGACCTTCACGTGGACGATCATCACCGTCATCACGTTTCTTGAATGCTGGTTTATCGCCATATGTTTTGCGCGGACGTTCGTCATCATCGCGACGTTTGAATGCTGGCTTGTCACCGTACGGTTTGCGCGGACGATCATC
>CAYUTR010000401.1:0-4222 GCA_964447465.1 uncultured Chryseobacterium sp. | reverse complement strand
GGTGACGATAAAGTGAGGTGACCTGCTGCATCACTAAATAAAGGATCAGTATTCAGAATCGCAGTACACGTTGCACCACCTCCGGGACAACCTCCCTGGATGATACAGGAGCGCAGGTTAATACTTCCCGCACCTGCAATGTGAGTGGCGCTGCCTGTATTTCCCCAAACGATACTATTGAAAAGACGATTGCTTCCACCACTTTGATAATAGATCGCATTTCCACTTGTGACCGCTGAGTTGTTCTTAAGAGTCAAGTTGTACATGTTGATATTCACCACTGCATATACTCCTCCGCCATTCGTAGTTGCGGAATTACTTACATAGCTGCAACTCATAATGAATGTAGATGCAAATGCGTAACTGCCTCCACCGAATGCTGCGGAGTTGCTTTCAAATTTGCATTCGCGGAATTGCGGATTACCACCAGCATCGTGATAGGATCCGCCGCCCTGATCGTTGGCAAAATTGTTTCTGTAGACGCAGAATCTCGAGAGCAGATAACCACTTGTATTGAACAAGCCGCCACCATCATTGTCCGGAGCGGCACCATCTGCGCGTCCTCTTTCTATTATGAAACCGTTCAGTTCACCTTGCTGACCTGCACAACGTACAACGTGGTAACTGTTGTCGGTATCCGTGCCTATTATCCCGATGTCACCGCTAAGAATTGTTGTATTCGACACCCAATTACGGTTAGACATCGTACTGCCACCCGCGGGAAATCCGCCAACCAGAATAACACCGGTCTTCATGTTAAAACTCAGGCTGCGATTTCCTGGGGCTGCACCATCCGGTTTGTATGTACCAGTTGCAACAAATATGGAGTCGCCCGAAATGGAAGGTATCAGCGCGTTTTGAAGATTTGTGTACGCGTTGATCCAACTTGTGCCGTTATTCAATCCTGTTGCTCCAGCGTCAACGTAAACGCTTACAGCATTAGCACTATAAGTAATCAGGGAAAGTGCAGCCAATAAAATGGCGCGTGGAATAGAAATAAATTTCATCTGGAAAGTTTGGAGTTATTCGGTGCAAATATCGTCAAATATGACGCGTTTGCAGTCACCATTTCGTGTTAAAAACGAAAAAGCATCCGGATTCAGATGCTTTTTCGAGAATGAAATTAGGGTTCTAAGTAATACTACTGATTTACAATCACGCGCTGTGTTGAACGCTGACCATCCGCTGTAATCACAGTGATCATGTACATTCCTGATTGCGCAATTCTGATCTGCCCATTGTTGCTGTTCATTTTCTGTGTGCTCACGAGTTTTCCTTGCGCATCATAGATCACTACATCTGCAGCAGAGTTACTATTCAACTGCAACGTGAATGTTCCATTGTTCGGATTCGGATAAACTGTGAATGTAGAAAGCACAACAGGTGTATTTACATCCAGACACAAATCAACCCAAATAGAATCTGTTGCTGATCCCGAACATCCGCTGACATCAGTGAATGAATAGATGATCACATTCATTCCTAGGTTTGCTGTCATCGGATCAAACGAGTTTCCGGTGACACCAGGACCAGACCATGATCCACCAACAGGAGATTCCCCGCTAAGTGTGAATGGTGCTTGAGTCGACTGACAAGCAGTATCCATTGGTTCGCTGTAAGTAACAGTTGGTGCACCCGGTTCGGTGATAGTGAACGTCGCAGAAGTAGTACAACCGTTCGCATCAGTTGTAGTTACAGAATAAACCCCGCCATCGAGACCGCTTACATCTTCTGTTGTTGCAGAGTTACTCCACACAAATGTGTAAGCAGCAGTTCCGCCTGAAACGGTAAGATCAATTGCGCCGTCATTTGATGTACAGCTCGTAGCGTCAGTTACACTTCCTGTAGAATTAAGCTGAGGCGGAGAAGTTACAGTGAGACAAGTTGAGAAAGTACATCCGTTTGCATCGGTAACCGTAACACAATAAATTCCCGATGGCACCGCAGAAATACTTTCTGTTGTGGTACCGTTCGACCACAACCATGTATAGCCCGGTGTTCCTCCGGTTGTCATGATGTTGATTGCTCCATCAGAAGAAGCGAAACATGTTGTGCTTACAATACCACCTGTTACTGAAATTGCTGTTGGCTCTGTAATGTTCACAGTCGAAGTTGTTGAACATCCTGAAGCATCTGTAATTGTGCACGTGTATGTTCCTGCACCTAATCCTGATTCAGTTGCAGCGCTTCCACCGCTTGACCACGCGTAAGTGTAAGCTGGATTGCCGCCCGTGACCATTACCGTAGCGTCACCACTCATCAAGCCATTGCACATCGGATTGTTTTGTGAAGTTGTAACTGACAACGCAGGTGCTTCTGTGATCAGGAATGATTGTGTGATTGTACATCCAAACATGTCCGTTGCTGTGCAGAAGTAAGTTCCTGCAATGAGTGGAGTAGAGGTTGCAGCAGTGCCACCTGTAGGCGACCACGTGTAAGTGTATCCACCAACACCGCCTGTAACTGTAACTTCAGCTGTTCCTGTTCCGCCAAAGCATGGAATATTAGTTTGTGAAGGAACAACTGCTAACGCCGGTGGTTCAGTGAGAAGGAATGTTGCTGTGGCTGTACAGCTGTTCGCGTCTGTGATTGTGCACGTGTAAGTTCCTGCCGGAGTTCCATTGAGAAAATTCGTACTGCTTGCAACAGGGGCCCATGAATATGTATATGCACCGGTTCCTCCTGACGGTGAAACCATCATCTGTCCGCTTCCACCACCTGCACATGTGATATTGTTTTGCATCTGGTTCGGTGAAATTACTGAAGGTTCGGTGAGGCAAACGGTTGATTGTGCGGTGCAACCATTTGCATCTGTTACAATCAAAGTGTAACAACCGGCAATTAATCCGGTAGCTGTTGCGGCATTTCCTCCGGAAGGAAACCACTGATACGTGTACGAAGGTGTTCCTCCCGAAGCATTCACCGTCGCACTTCCGTTGTTGCCACCGTTGCAACTAATATTGACCGAAGACATTGTTGCAGTTAATAATGTAGGTTGTGTGACCGTGATGGATGTTGAATTGGTACAGCCATTCGCGTCTGTTACAACATAGGTGTAAGTGCCCGCGGTTACTGTGAACGTTCCGCTTCCGCTGTATGGCGCTGTTCCTCCGGAACCTGTGACGGTTACAACTGCATTTCCTCCATTACACGCAATTGAGGTGGCTGATGAACCTGCAACAACTGCAGTAGGTTGCGTAACGTTGATCGTCGTCGTGCCAATACATCCGTTCGCATCTGTTACAGAGTAAGTATAAGTTCCAGCTGTAACTGCGAATGTTCCTGTTCCTGTGTAAGGCGACGTTGCTCCACTTGCTGTTACTGTGACAAGGGCAGTTCCGCCATTGCATGAAATTGAAGTTGCCGATGATGATGCAACAAGTGGAGTTGGTTGTGTGATTGAGAAAGACACAATTGCGATACACCCATTCGCATCAGTAACGGTACAGGTGTAGCTTTGCGCCGATAGTCCTGTTACAGTAACAGTTCCGTCACCTGCAGGATTTCCTGGTGTCCAGTTATAAGTGTATGGACCCGTGCCGCCTGTTGCAGCATTTACACTTGCAGTTCCATTACTGCCGCCGTTGCAGGTGATGTTTGTTTGAGCAGCTGATGTAAGTGTTGGTCCACTTGCTGATGCTACAACTACAGTTCTTGTAATGCTGCAACCATTGAGATCTGTGATGATACAACTATATGTTGCGGCACTCAAGTTGCTTGCTGTAGTTCCAGTTCCGCCGGAAGGTAACCAGTTGTAAGTGTAACCACCTGCGCCACCTGTTACTCCTGATACGCTAGCTGTTCCCGTACTTGCCGCACAACCAGTTGGTGTTGAAGTGATGTTCGCCGCAATAACTGTTGGCTGTGTGATGCTGAATGCTACTGTTGAAGTACAACTGTTCGCATCTGTAACGGTACAAGTCCACGTTCCTTGAGTAAGCCCTGTAACACTTGTTGTTCCATCGCCAGTTGGATTTCCCGGCGTCCAATTGTATGTATAACCTGGTGCACCACCAGTTGCTGCGGTAACACTTGCGGCACCTGTTGCACCGCCGTTACACAGAACGTTCGTTTGAGAAGATGCGTTCATCACAATTGCTGTTGGTGCCGTGATGCTGAACGTTACAAGTCTCGTACAACTATTGGCATCCGTAACTGTACACGACCATGTTCCTGCTGTGAGGCCGGTAACACTTGTTGTTCCATCACCGGTTGGATTTCC
>CAYUTR010000400.1:0-4269 GCA_964447465.1 uncultured Chryseobacterium sp. | reverse complement strand
CACAACAAGGAACTGAACAATCAGCCAGCACTTCGGTTTATTCCAACTTACCCGCAAACAAGGATTCGCTGCTTGAATTGCTGAAGTTTGCAGGCGAAGACACAAACAAGGTTAACGTTTTATACAAACTTAGCACCGTATTGCCGTTGTATTCCGACACTACAAGAACTGTAATTCAGCAGGCATTGCAAACGTCCATCAATCTGGATTACGCACCGGGAATAGTGAATTCAGCAAATACCCTTGGCAACTATTATTACTTCAGAGCTAATAATGACTCGGCAGGTTATTATTACAAATTGGCTCTGGGCCTCCTTGATAGAACATGGGACTCTGTATCTATCGGTCGCACTTATGGAAACATGGGCAACTATTACAAAGCGCTGGGGCAATTTGACAGTTCTATTTATTTCACCAAGCTTGGTTTTGAAGTTTTTACCAATATTGGCGACCATGCCCGGGTTGGAATAATATTAAATAATCTGGGGTTCTCTTATGTTCAGATCGGTGAGTTTGATACTGCAATTGATTGCCATTTACGAAGTCTTGAAATCAAGCAAACGATGAATGACTCTCACGGAATTGCGACGTCCTACACTAATATTGCCACAATCTATTTCGATCAGCAGGAGTTCGAAAAAATGAAATCCTACATCCTGAAGGCGCTTGCGATTGATACGCTGCTTAGTGACACGAATGCAATGGCTGGAGATTATAATAATCTAGGTGAATATTATCGAAACACAGGCAAGTACGATTCAGCAACTTATTACTTACAGAAGGGGCTTGCGTTCAGCAAACTCACAGAAAATAACACATGGCTTGTTGTAAGTCTGCATAACCTGGGAATGTGCTCGAAGGAACAGGGAAATTACGACGAAGCCATTATTTACTTCAATCAATGTCTCGATATGTATGAAGAGGCAGGAGACCAGGATGGAATAGCTCACTCCTACTGGAACCTTGGAAGAACTTATCTCCTCATGAAGAACTTTGTACTGGCAAAATCATCGCTTGAAACCGCTCTCGCACTATCGCTGAAATCTGGCATACCGGTTAGAACTAAAGACTCCTACAAAGCCCTTGCCGACTTTTATTATGAGTCAGGTAATTACCAGGAAGCATATGACTATCAAAAAAAATACGAGAAGATAAAGGATACTCTCTTTGAAGAGGGAAAGGAAAAATATATAGAAGAATTACTTGTGAAATACGATGCTGAAAAAAATGAGAAGGACCTGATCCAGAAAAACGCTGAGTTAGCCATAAAAGATGCAGAATCTACGCAACGCACTACGGAGCGAAACACTTTTGTAGGAGGTTTTGCTGTTGTCCTGTTATTCTCCATCTTTCTCTACAATAGATTTTCAGTAACCCGGAAGCAGAAAAATATTATTGACCGACAAAAACAGTTGGTGGAAGCGCAGAATGTGATTGTTGAGGAGAAGAACAAAAGCATTACCGACAGCATTAATTACTCGAGAAGAATACAGCATGCAATGATGCCTTCACCGTCTTATCTGAGTAAGCACCTTCATCAGCACTTTCTCTATTACAGACCGAAGGACATCGTTAGCGGAGATTTTATCTGGATGTTTTCTCCGAAAGATAAACAGGTGTTACTGGCAACGGCTGATTGCACAGGGCATGGCGTACCGGGAGCTTTGATGAGCATGATCGGAATTTCGATGCTGAAAGAAATTGTGATCGAAAAGAAAAATCACGATCCCGGAACAATTCTCAACGTCCTTAGAGATGGAATTATTACTGCAGTGAATCCGGAAGGATCGGAAACAGAATCGAACGACGGAATGGATATTTCACTGTGCAGAATCGATTTCGAGAAAATGCAGCTGGAATATGCTGCGGCCAATAACTCCATTTACATTGTGCGGAACAGCCAGATCGTTGAACTGGAGCCCGATCATTTTCCGGTAGGTAAGCACACCGGTGATTTACGGTCATTCAGAACCCATGAGGTTCCGCTTGAAACAGGTGATGTTGTTTATACGTTCACTGATGGATTTGCAGATCAGTTCGGCGGTCCAAAGGGGAAAAAGTTCAAGTACGCTCAGTTCAAAAAACTGCTGATCGATATTCATGTTTTGCCAATGACGGAGCAGAAAATCCATATTGAGAAATCTTTCGAGGAATGGAGAGGAGTTATTGAACAGGTTGATGACGTTTGTGTCATCGGGATACGGATTCAACCTGAATAACGGGCGTGTCTGATGGTTGTTGTGAATTCCAACTTCAAAGGATAGGTCTGTCTGCGACGCTTGACACGGCGAAAGGCGATTAAACTTTTCCAAAGTTTATGAGGAATCACGTGATCCTCGACAAACTTTGGAAAAGTTTTCTAAAGCCTGCCGTGTAAAGCTCCGCAGGAAGCCAAAAGATCATTCAGGGAGAACACTGCACACCCCAATAAATCTCTTCGGGTACGCCGACTTGTAGTAATTCGTAATCGTAACTCCGAAATGATTCTCGGAAGAAGAAGAATGAATGAACTGCAGGGAATCTCCTGCATTGGAAATAACAATTCCAACGTGACCTACTCTCTTCTCTGCGGGATTTGTACCTGTAAACAGAATGAGATCGCCTTTCTTGCAGGTTTCTAATGTAACGCGCGTTCCAAGCGTCATGTAATCTTTTGAAGAGCGCGGAATCTGAACTCCGAAGTGGTTGTACACAAACCACGTAAATCCGGAACAATCAAAACCTGAATTGGGAGAACAGTGCGCGTATTTGTAAGGAACTCCGACAAATGTTTTTGCGTAATCGACGATGCTGTCACGTGTTGCAGCTGATACTGCAATTTCCTCCGCAGCAATCATCTTCGCCTCTGGTGAGGCGAACGATAATGTGTGAACAAAGAAAAAAGCAGCAATCAGGTTCATTTGTCTTCGAAAAATTCAAAAGCGTTTACTAAATCAAGATACACTCCATCAAATCCAGCAGCGACAACACGGTTAACGTACGAATCTTGATCGTTTCCGCAGATAATGTGCTGCCACGTAGGATTCCAATAGTTAACGTAAAAATTCCCATTCCAGTATGGATCTTCCTGCAATACGAATGATGGCGGTGTTGCCATCCAGAAAGGTTTCCAGTACCAGCGATAACTTTCGGCTTGTCCTATGCTCATGTAAGAGAGTACAATTCTTCGGCCACCTTGCGGTTTGTTACGTAAACGCGCCAGATCGGCAGTAGTTAATGCCTCATTGCCAGCGAAAAATGCATCAATGATCAAAACGTCATGATGTGATGTCTCCAATGACACGAGGTATTCTTCTTTCGTTTCCTGCGTCGGATTAATCATGAACAGAAAATTCTGCGCGTGCGAAAGACTGTCGATGTTATTCGTGTTTTCGTTGTGAACACTTGCAGGAACAAGATCCAGTTCGCGTGAAGCAGCTGTGAAATCAAGAAATCCTTCTGCATCACACCGATTGTACGAATCCGTTACAAGATCAGGAGCGCTGCAATAATCAGTGACCATTACGGTCAAATCAAGCGTGTTTCGTGCAAAACGACATTGGCTTAACCAAACTGCCTGCTCTTCATAATTCTCGCTGAGAAAATTGTTCTGATTGTCGTATCCATAGAACAATTCTTCCTGTCCAACTCCGTCGATGGCGTCAACGTACGATTGACCGACTACAATGGCGTCGGTAGACAACAATTGCAATCCGTTCTGAGGTACAACAATGAATCCGGGCTTGAGTTCTTCTCCGCGATTGCTGATGGCGATGACGAAATCGCGCATTTCCTCACGGTAGTCGGGCGCAACACCCGATTCTGTGCAGGACTGAAGCAAAGCAACCGCTGCGGCAACAACAATGTATTTTCTCAAAAAGCCCATGTTTTTTTCCAAAATTACTAAAAAGCGTTACTTTTGCAGTCCCTAAAACATTTATGATTTGGGATTTATTATTTGAGATTTGGGAGGAAGGAAGTGTAATTGATCATTTCACCCTAAAATCAAAAATCTCAAATGTTAAATCATAAATGTTCAGGCCCAGGTGGCGAAATTGGTAGACGCACCATCTTGAGGGGGTGGCGCCGTAAGGTGTAGGAGTTCGAATCTCCTCCTGGGCACAAATCATTTATGATTTGTTATTTATTATTTGAGATTTTAGAGGTAACGGTAGTGATTTCAACATCCGCTCTCGTTAAATCATAAATCTCAAATACCAAATTATAATTGTGATTGGCCCATGTGGCGAAATTGGTAAACGTTGCGGTCTCAGAAGCCGTTGGAGTTAT
>CAYUTR010000399.1:0-4293 GCA_964447465.1 uncultured Chryseobacterium sp. | reverse complement strand
TGCTTTCTTCAATTTCGTTTAACCGATGTTCAGCATCAATATAATGTCGGAACAGCAGAACATTATCTTTCCTGACAAGTTCTGATTCATTCGGCATTCGCTTTTCTTCTTCTTGTGTAATCTTCAGCGCTATATTCATGGTCCCCCTGGATTTGTTTCAGTACAAACCTAGGTAGCCAGCATTGGCGCTACATTAATCCAATATTAATTCGGACGAACGGTGAAATAATACCGTTCATGCAGGAATATGAAAAGATAAAAAGCGAAAATTATCCGTTGAACCGGATATGCTGATACTTCTTCGTGTAAACCCGAACCGGATACCATGCAGCGAGTAAACCAATTGCCGTTACTGCAAGGAGAATGTTCACCATGTCCATGCCTTTTACGGTGACAGGATAAAAGTCAACAACAAACCCTTCCCCGAAACGCAGCAGGCCAAATTGTTGCTGCAGCCAGCATACCAGTAGTCCGAGTGCAATTCCGGAAGTTGTTCCTGCGAGTGAAATCAATAATCCTTCTGTGAAGAAAACACGGCGGATTACTTTTTTTCCTGCACCCATGCTCCAGAGAACGCCTATGTCTTTTTTCTTCTCAATGATCAGTAGAGTGAGTGATCCGATTGTGTTGAAGGTTGCAATCACCAGAACGAAAATGAGAATCAGGAACGTCCACATCTTTTCCGACTTCAACGTCTTGTACAGCACTTCATTCTGCTGGTAGCGCGACTCCACTTTAAATCCCGGACCGAGAATATTTTTCACCGCTGCAACCATTTCCTCCGGATTTTGTCCTTCGGCAATTCCTAATTCAACAGAAGTACATTCGTTCGTGTAGCCCAGCAACTCACGTACGGTTTCAATCGGAAGAAAAACATACTTGTTGTCAAAATCGCTGCTCACGAAATACAGTCCACTCACAAACGCGAGTTTCTGATTGAAGATTTCCGCATTCGGATCGTTAATGTCAAATGTGAGATTTCGGTCGCGCTTCGGTACGTAAATGTTGAGTTGCGTTTCCATTCCCAATTCGAGAATAGAACCGATTTCCTGTCCCGCGATAGCGCCTGTCAATCCATCGGGATGAAGATCGAATTGTCCTGCACCTACGGTTGTGTCGAATCGTGTGTGGGCTGCGTAATCATCCTGCACACCACGAAGCGTTACAAACAACTGCTTATCGTGCGCCTCAACAATTCCCTGCTCGTCTACAATTTCATGATACCATTCAACGCCGGAGAAATTTTTGAGCTCTAGCGTCTTTGCAGAATCAAGCATGAACGTTTTTCCCTTCTCAGCGGTAATGCGGATGTCGCTGTGAAACGAATTGTATAAGGATTCAACCAATCCGGAAAGGCCATTCATTGCCGAGAGAATAATCACGAGTGCAGCGGTAACAACGCAAACGCATGCGAGTGAAATCCGGGTAACAATATTCACCGCGTTCGAAGATTTCTTCGAGAAGAGGTAGCGTCGCGCAATGAAAAACGGGAGGTTCACACCTGAAAGATATTCATTAATCGACTTCGTTATTTGCCGGTGTACACAAAATAACGAAGTTGTTTGGTTCGCATATCTAGACGGGCATACGCTCCGCTCATTCCGAAAAACAAGTAACGTCCAGAACCTGTCATTGAATTGCAGGTGAAAGGAATATCAGTAATGTAAACCGCTCTACCGTACTGCATGCGGTAAAGTTTCCCTCCCGTTAAAAGGTACAGGGAGTCATGCACTACGCATATCTGGCGGATGGGGTATTCAAATTCCGCTACCAGTTTTGCTTTGTACGCAGATCTTACGGTGTCAAGAATATAGAGATGACCGTAACGATCAGTCGGATTCCAAATACTGCTTGAAAAATAAACAGTACGATGAGCTCCTACGATGTGCTGAACGGCGCGATCGAAAATGGTATCTGGTTTGGCACTTTCTACATTCGAGAAACGAAGTAGGTATCCGCCTGCCGATCCCAAAGTGTGACCTTCCAGAATTCCCTGCGGTATCGTAAGTTGACACATGGTTGTATCAATGTGTTCATTGAATCTTTTGATACGCAATGAGTCGCGACTCGCTGAAACAATAAATCTATTCGGGGATTGTGTAATATCGTACAAATCGCCCCGCCCGTTTTTAGGAACAAGAGAATCTTTGAAGAGAGACAACGAAACATTCTGGCTGTGGAGACAGAATGTGAAAAGTAGAAACAGGACGAGTACGCCGAAACGTTTCATCGGAGGTTATTTCTTAAGCAGTTTCTCAATGTGTTCCGCGTAATCGAGGGAATCGTCGATAAAGAAAACCAGTTCCGGAATTATGCGCGCCTGGTGACGGATACGTCGTCCAAGATGTCCACGGATTTCCGCAGTATTCTGTTTGATCAGTTTCAACATCACATCTTTTTCCTTCACGGGAAACAGACTCACATAAATCTTCGCCACGCCAAGATCAGGACTCACACGAACCTGGGTAACGGTGATCATGATGTTGCCGAATTTTCCTTTCACATCGAATTGAAAAATCTCGGCAATTTCCTTCTGAATAAGGCGGGAATATTTTTGCTGACGAGTGCTGTCCATTTGACTACAAAGGTAGGTAAAACAGTATGCAGTTGGGCAGTTTGACAGTAGGCAGTCGGTTAGGCAGTTTTGATGGTTCGGGTTGTAAATAAGTGATATTCAGTACAAAGATCCGTTTACAAACGTTTACAAATGCTTACAAACGACTATAAGTATTTATCATACGACTATTTGGTGCAGACCATCGGATCATTGCAGAAATCAAAATCAATATGGCACAATTTAAAGGTTACCGATCATTAATCGCATATCAGAAATCATTCGCGATGGGCATTGCAATTTTCAAACTGACAAAGAAATTTCCCAAAGAAGAATTATTCGGGTTGACAAGTCAGATACGACGTTCTTCAAGATCAGTTGGTGCAAATCTCGTTGAAGGATATCGGAAACGAGTGTACCCCAAACAATTCGTGAACAAGCTAAATACATGCGATGGAGAATGTTCCGAAACTATTTATTGGTTGGAAGTTGCTGCTGCATGCGAATACATAACACCGCAAGAATTTGAAAAGTACGAGGCCCTTCTTGATGAGGTGGGTTGTCTTCTTGGTGCAATGATTAAGTGTCCAGAGAAATTTGCACCAAGAGGAACGGGCAAGCCCACCTCGTAGGTTGTATTTTTTTTGACTGCCTACGGTCAAACTGCCCAACAGCCTACTGTACCTGAGTGCCGTTGTTTACCTACTTTTGTATATGCTTTACGTAAAGTCATTACACGTCATCTTCATGGTTGCATGGTTCGCAGCACTGTTTTACATGCCGCGCCTGCTGATTTACCATGTTGAAGCGCAAGCTAAAAGTGATGCGGAACGACTTATTCTTTCTGCGCAGTTCAAAATCATGCAGAAACGACTTTGGCTGTTTATCGCCTGGCCGGGGATGATTCTCACTACAACGTTCGGAACCTGGTTACTGTTCGACGAGTTTACACATTTCATGACTCAAGCCTGGTTCGTTCTGAAACTGTGTTTCGTTGCCGGATTGATGTTGTATCACCTCCAGACGCACATGATTTATCAGAAACACCAGAAAGATATTTTCCCGTGGAAGTCGTTCCACCTTCGCTTGTGGAATGAAGTGGCAACACTCCTGCTGTTCATCATCATTTTTCTCGTCATTCCGAAAAAGAACGATGGATGGGTGTGGGGCGGACTTGCACTTGTAATTCTTGCAGTGGCATTGTATGCAGCTACTGTGATTTACAAAAAGAACCGCGAGAAGAAGAAGGACGAAACAATTCCACCACCACCACTTCCTCCGCCACCACCATTACCGTAACACTTCGTTAAGGCTCCCTTAATTCTGGATTAGTGCAGGTGTGATACGTTTGTATCAAACCCATAGCCTATGAATCTCCAGGGAAAGCGCATTCTTGTAATTGATGATGAGCCCGACATCCGTGAATTTGTTACCTACAATCTCGCGAAGAAAGGATACATCGTTGTTTCAGCGGCCGATGGGATTTCCGGTTACGAACTCGCAGTGAAATTCGAACCCGATCTTATTCTTCTCGACATTCTTATGCCGGGATTAAACGGTTACGAAACGTGCATGAAGTTGCGCGAGAACCCGATGTTCGCTAAAACACAAATCGTGTTTCTTTCAGCATTGAATCAGTCGTACGCAAAAGACCTCGGATTCAGAATGGATGCAGATGCTTATCTCACCAAACCTGTGCGAATGGAATTCTTAGTGCGAAGGGTTGATCAATGGGTTCG
>CAYUTR010000398.1:0-4340 GCA_964447465.1 uncultured Chryseobacterium sp. | reverse complement strand
GGTATTTGTCAGGAGGAAAAACCAAGGGATTAAAACCCATTTCGATTTGTTCCACACGAAGCTGAGCCAGAATTTTAGTATTTACATCTGCCCGCACAAATCCATCACGCTTGCCTTTCTCCAATGCCTGCTCTACCATTCCAAGTACAGTATTGCGACGGAAATCCGAAACCAAATCCCATGTACGCGGATGATGTTTACGTAAATCGTAAAACATATTCGGATTTGCATTGGCCAACATCTGGTGCAGCTTTTTCATGTGACCGAAAACTTCTTCAACCACGTTAGGTGCGGTCGTCGAAATTTCCTGGAACTCGGCACAATCAATTGCGAGTTTAGTTTCCAGAAGTGTATGTACAACTTCGTCTTTGTCGCGGAACGATTGGTAAATTGTTTTCTTAGAAATGGAGAGATGCTTGGCAATGTCATCCATCGTAACACTCTTGATTCCGAACCGTGAAAACAGTTCGAAAGCCCCCGCTAAAATCCTATCCCTTGTATTGTCTGGCTGTGTGCTCATTTCGCGGCAAAACTATGGAAACTATTTTCGGGTTGGGAGTTTTTTCCGATGAAAAGCTGATAATTTCCGACGAGCTACACACAGAAACGCCATTTATGACTCAAAAATAGCCTTTGTCGAAAATAGGGCGGGACTGTTGAACCAGTTGAAAAGGGCTGCGTTTCTGTGTGTGTTCTAAGTTCTATGTTCTAAGTTACCGGAATTGGGGCGGGCAAAAGCGAGGGGTTTTTTAAACCACTATTGGCCTTGATCGATACTATGCACCTGACTTAGAACTTAGAACCTAGAACTGTTTACTTTTGTCACCCAATCAGAATAACAATGGCACACGAAACAGTACATGAACTGCTCCACGCGAGCGAAGTTGACAGAGACGTAACCGCTAAAGGGTGGGTGAGAAGCGGACGCGGAAATAAGTATGTAATCTTTATTCACATTAATGACGGTTCGACGATCAAAAATATCCAGGCTGTTTGTGATGTTGTGAAGTTCGATGAAGCATTACTGAATCGTGCGAAAGCAACTGGTGCGTGTATCGGTGTAACAGGAAAATTGGTTCGTTCACAAGGCAAAGGACAGGATCTGGAAATTCAGGCAGACGCAATTGAGATTTACGGAGATTGCGATGCAACAGAATATCCACTGCAGAAACGTGGACAGGATAGCAAAGACAATAAGCCGGTAACATTATCGCTCGAGTTTCTCCGTGAGAAAGCGCACCTGCGTCCACGCACAAATACATTTGGTGCAATACTTCGTATCCGTCACAACATGACGTTTGCGATTCACAAGTTTTTCAACGACAAAGGATTTTACAATTTGCATTCTCCGATTATCACAGGATCAGATGCAGAAGGTGCGGGAGAAATGTTTCGCGTTACAACGCTTGATCTGAAGAATCCGCCGAAAGACAAAGACGGAAAAATAGATTTCTCCGAAGATTTTTTCGGGAAGGAAACAAACCTTACTGTTTCCGGTCAGCTCGAAGGAGAATTGGCAGCAATGGCGCTTGGAAAAGTCTATACGTTCGGACCAACATTCCGTGCGGAGAATTCAAACACACCACGTCACCTTGCAGAATTCTGGATGATCGAACCGGAGATGGCGTTTTACGATATCAACGACAACATGAATCTCGCTGAGGAAATGTTGAAGTACCTCGTGAACTACGGGTTGCATCATTGCAAGGATGATGTCCAGTTCCTGAACGACACGTACGATGACAAACTCGTCGCGCGTTTACACTCCGTAGTTGAAAATCATTTTACGCGCATCACATACACAGAAGGTGTTGAAGTGCTGAAAGAAGCACACGCGAAAAAACATTTTGAGTTTGTTCCTGATTGGGGAAAAGATCTTCAGAAGGAACACGAGAATTTCCTCGTCGAACATTTCGGCGGACCGGTGATTGTTACCGGTTATCCGAAAGAGATCAAAGCGTTCTACATGAAACAGAACGATGACGGAAAAACGGTCCGGGCAATGGATGTTCTCTTCCCGTGGATCGGTGAAATCATCGGGGGATCGCAGCGTGAAGACAATCACGACAAGTTACTGGCACGAATCAAAGAAATGCACATCGAGGAATCATCACTCTGGTGGTATCTCGAAACGCGCAAGTACGGATCCTGCGAGCACAGTGGATTCGGTCTTGGGTTCGAGCGCCTGTTGTTGTTCGTAACCGGGATGACCAATATCAGGGATGTGATTCCTTTCCCACGTACTCCTAAAAATGCAGAGTTTTAGGTAGAGTTTGTTGAAATTTATTGGGATGGTTCAGATTATTCATCCTATCTTTTGCCGCACCTAAAAAAAACCTACCATGAAAACAAAAACCTCATTTATTGGCTTACTGTCATTTCTGTTTCTTACCGCGGGATTAATATCGTGTGGTGGTGAAAAGGAAGATGCCGCAACCAAGGACGATGCAAATGCTCCTAAAGAAACAGCAGCCCCTGCTGATAACGATCCTTACAAAGTGGGCACGCACGTTGCGGCAAAATGGTCTGACGGAAACTACTGGGGAGCTACGATTGTCGGAAATGCAGATGGGAAATACCAGATGAAGTTTGATGATGGCACGAGCCAGGATGTTTCTGCGTCTGATCTCAAAATGATTACACCGAAAGCTGATATCAAAGTGGGCGATAAAGTGTTGGCAGTATGGATGTCGAATGGCAGAATGTATAATGGAACTGTAGAAGAATTGAAGGATGATGGGGCGATGGTTAAATGGGATGATGGTTCGGCTCCTTCACTGGTTGCATATAGCAATATCACAAAATAAGATTCTAAGGAGTTATAAAACTGTCGTGTCCGATTTCGGGCACGACAGTTTTTTTGCCGTTCACGCTAATGGGTGGCGAATAACAGGGATGTGATTCCATTTCCACGTACGCCCAAGAATGCAGAATTCTAATCGTAGCGGCGCAACGACGCGACGCTTGTTTTTCGTAATTGTGAGATTCTCTATTTAAGGATAGTTGAGTTTAACCGCTTCGGCATGTAGATATCCAGGCAACATTCACCTAACATCTGCCCAGATTCATCTTCAAAATTCTTTGCGTCGTCGCGTCGCTGCGTCGTTGCGGTAAGCCCGCAGGCCGTGACGAACTTTTTCTTATTTTCGGGTGCCTTTTTATGAACAGCGCTGAATCCATCTTCGAAACCACACTTGATCCCCGCGGATTTATTCTCTCGAGAGTAGCTCCGCTTGCAGAGATTGATCTCGAGCATGCGCGTGAGAATTCAGCAAAGGTGCGTGAACTTTCAGGCGACCAGGTTTACCCGATTCTCGTTGACATCCGCAAGATCCGCTCGATTTCGAAGGAGGCCCGCGACCATTTTGCGATGCGCGATCGTAAACCCGGAGTGATAGCCATTGCAATGCTGGTGTCATCTCCGCTCAGCCGCATCATCGGAAACTTTTTTCTTGGATTGAATCAGCCTGCAGTGCCAACCCGGATGTTTACCGATCGCGATATGGCTGAGCGATGGATTGTTAACGGCAGCTACGAAGACCATGAATAATCTCGCGTTAGATATTTCTTCCGCGGTGATACGCATTTCCGGTGTGAAGCAACTGGAGGGAGAAGACCCAGAAGACACTGCGGTGCGCGCATTGGCTGTGATTGAAGAACGTCTCAAGAAAGTAGAGTACGAGAAGAAGGATAACGCGCGTCGCGTTAACGGCATTCTTGATGTGGTAATGTCACTCGCATCACTTGATTATACTAACCGTGCTGAATACACTGAGTCATCCGATTATATTGATGCACTGGCCGGTGGAGTAAACATGTTGGGCGAAGAGCTCAAACAATCGACTATCTCCCTCAAGGAAAAAGAAATATTGCTTCGGGAAATTCATCACCGCGTAAAAAATAATCTCCAGATCATTTCCAGTCTGCTCAATCTCCAATCAGGTCAGATTAATGACGAAGCTGCGCGCAAACAATATGCAGCCAGTCACGAACGCATTCGCGCAATGGCGATGGTGCATGAAAAACTTTACGAGTCAAAAGATTTTTCAGGAATTGATTTCGGCGATTATGTTCAATCACTCGCACACGGATTAAATCTCAGCTGTAATCCTGATCCATCGAGAATTCGTTTGAAGATTGACGTAGCCGATGCACCTGTGCAACTGAAGCTCGACGCGGCAATTCCATGCGCACTTATCCTGAATGAATTAATCATGAACGGATTCAAGCATGCATTTCCGGGGGATCGTACGGGAGAAATTTCCGTGCAGTTTGTTCGCGGAACAGATGTACATCAACTCATCGTTCAGGATAATGGAATCGGACTTCCGGAAGGATTT
>CAYUTR010000397.1:0-4362 GCA_964447465.1 uncultured Chryseobacterium sp. | reverse complement strand
GTTCCGGATTTTTCGCTGACAAAATCAGGTCCGCTTTACTCCAACGGTCGCGATATCGCTGCAGGATTACAATCGTTCAACAAGATTATTCTTGCTGAAGCCGCTGCACGAGGTTTGAAATCAGTTGACATTTTCGCCATCTCACAGGATGTGAAAAATGATCCGTGGCTGATCAGTGATGACAACCTACATCCTTCGGATAAAGGGTACGCGGCGTGGGAAAGAAGTATTTTCCCTGTTGTTTCAGGCGTTTTGAAAGGAAACTGATCAGCGTTAAACCATTGTCTATATTTAGGGTCAGACGTGGTAACACTTCCTTATGAAATCCTGACGATGACAGTCAGGATTCACGAATTCCAGAATATAAAATTATTACGAAATGAGTAAACAGTTGTACTTTCTCTTGTGTCTCGGCCTTTGCTCAACTTCATTTGCGCAGACATTGTCGTCAATCAACTCTGGTATTTTACCGAATGATACCGATGCGATCTGTTCCACACCGTGGTACAACAATGTTGATTTTGACACTGCAGGATACGACGTTGGTGAAACCGTAAATGATTTTACATTATTCGATCTGAATGGAAATGCATTCCAGCTCAGCACTGCGCTTGCACAGGGAAAACCTGTTTTACTGATTGCAGGAAACCTTACTTGCCCTGTTTTCCGGAACCAGCTTAGCGACATCAACACTGTGGTTTCTGCATACGCTTCGTATATCACTCCAATGGTGATTTATGGTATCGAAGCGCATCCGACAGACACATCGCCTTATTCGGGAACGGTCAATATCACGAATCAGAATCTTAGTCAGGGAATTTTGTTCCCGCAACCAACAACGTATCTCGATCGAAAAAATATTGCAGATACTTTACTGCAGAATTACACCATAAATTTTCCGATGGTGATCGACGGGCCTTGCAACGAAGTATGGCACGCTTACGGTCCGGCACCGCAAAATGCATATCTCATCGACACGAATGGAACAGTGATTATGAAGCACGGCTGGTTTCATCAGTATCCGGACAATATTTACTGTGATCTTGACAGTATTCTATCTGTGACTTTACCTTACTGCGCGCCAACTTCTGCCAGCGGTTCGTTCATCCTCAATCCACTTGTTACAGCAGCATGGGGTTCACCGGGACAAATTATTTACGCATCAGCCGATATCATCAACAACAGTAGTGATGATGTTCTGATTGAAGTCGTAAAAGTTTCAGAGGTTTATGCGCCGGGTTGGAACTCTTCGTACTGCATGGGCATATGTTATCTGACTACTGTTGATAGTACAACCATCCTTCTTGCAGCTGGAGATACGATGCACTTCACTTTGGATTTTTTCACTTCAGCAACGCCGGATTCGAGTCGCGTACGTGTGGGATTCCGCAGTGTCAACATTCCGAGCAATGCGTACAGCCAATGGTTTTATGGGACGACAAGTCCGGTGGGAATTGGTGCATCGCAATTAAACGATGCGGTGAATATTTATCCAAATCCATGCGATGATCAATTGGTGTTGCAAGGGATGGAACAAAATATTCCGCAGGTGTTGGAAATTTATGACATGAGCGGCCGATTACAGAAAACGATCAACACATCAGGAAATTCTGCAATCGTAACAATTGACGTGAGTGATTTGTCAGCTGGAACTTATGTGATAGTTTCTGCTAATGGAATTGTTCCCTCTTTTCAGAGATTTGTCAAATTGTAGCCCGAAGAAGTATCTAGAATTTCCCTCTCAACCCACCTCTGCGTGTTCCCAAAAAAGGAGCTCTGTTCATCACGTAAAATTGACGGCGGCCAATGCGTAGAAACACTCTTTTCTTCAGCGGTCGCTTTTCTTCAACTGGTTCTTTCAATGTGCCTTCCTGACTATGGGAAACCGAAGTGGAATCCATCGTTACGGGAAATGGCACCGGGACCGCAGCACCAGGAATATTCTCCACTTGTTCCGTGCGGACACTGTCTGACACTTGCGCGGATGAATCCGTTGCGATTGCCAGAAGCGCAGCCGTACCGGCCACGGCAATACTCCGTCGTACCGAAGATTTTTTTCCTTTGACGCGGCGCAACTGATCACTGTCGATCTTCACGCACAAACTTCCGGAATGCGAAGCAATATATTGACGGATTTCTTCATCAGACATTTGCGTGAAATCAATCACGGATGTCTGACACTGAGAACAGAATTCCTGTCCATAACTCAGCGAGAAAGCTGAATCCGGTAAATTACATTGGTATGTAAGCCGCGCGCTGCTTTTCAATGCTTTAGTTCTTTACAAACGGATGCACACTTTCTCCGGACGGAGAGTTCACTTTGATTGTATACGCACCGGTTGCCAGGTTGGAAAGGTCAAGACGAATAATATTCTCGCCGAATGCTGCTATGAACTGTTCCTTGCGAATCACACGACCGGCAACATCCATTATTTCAATATTTACATTTCCCTCATCCGTGTAAAACTTCAACGAGAGAAGATCAGTTGCTGGGTTTGGATAAACATAGACTTCCGGATATTCCCATCCACACCATATAACCGTTGGCAATCCCGGATTGAACTTAATCATCGCAATCTCGTTACTGTCAACACCCGTCATGTAAATTTCGTTCTGCATACCGGTGCTCAGTCCATACGCTTCGTTGCTCATGCTATTTCCGAAGTACGTTGACCAACGCAGAGAGTCGTTGATATCAAACCACGCGATCCACATATCATTGTAGTTTCCGCCATCTCCATGCGTCGGCTGGTAATACACCACATCTGCAGGCTGCATCACAGGGAAATCTGTTGATGCAGTATTACCGCAAACATAAATACCAAGATTCAGATCGAACGCAATTGCGAATCCGTAATCAGTTGCAGTACCGCCGAAATAGGTGGACCACAATAAAGTTGTACCGGAAGGATTGCATTTTACAATGAACGGATCCTGTACACCAATCGCATTGAACGAAGTATCGTTGTACGCTCCGGCCTGGACAACTTTCGGGAAATCAGAAGACAACGTATAGCCGCTTGCATAAATATTGCCCACATTGTCGAAAGTAACGCCATACGCGAAATCGTCTTCATATCCACCGCAGTACGATGCAAACACCACTGTTTGACCGGTTGTCATTTTTACAATAACAGCATCAGACGTAAACCATGCCTGACCACTAAACAACTGGAATGGTGAACCGGCAGTCGGGAAATTTCCTGACATCGTATTTCCTGCAATTGCAATGTTTGTTCCGCTTGCATCAAGTGCCACCGAACGGAATTTGTCTTCATCTGTTCCACCGTAGTAAGTTGACCAGTTCATCACCTGGGCTGATGTGAAAGACATTACAAATGCATCGTAAACGCTGGCAGTTCCGGCCTTTGTCGGCTGTATCGCATTAAGAATCGGAAAATTCAGCACTGTGTTTGTATATCCGACCATGTAACAAGTTCCATTTCCGTCTGCAGTAATTCCCGTTCCGAAATCTGCACCTGTACCACCACGCCAGCTCGCCCACTGCATTACGCCGGCGTTATCATACTTCGCAATAAAAGCATCATATGCACCACCGCCGTAACCCTGCAAAGAATTCAGCACCGGAAGATCCTGTGAATTTGTGTGACCGGTTACGTACGCATTACCCGCGAGATCAGTTGCAATTCCTTTCGCGTTGTCAATGTCCGTTCCACCAAAATACGTTGACCATAAACGCGTTCCATTTGCATCGAGACGATAGATCACTGCATCTTCCTGCCCACCGAGCGTTCCCTGTGTTGCGTTCAGCGTAGGATAATCAGATCCATCTGTAAATCCGCATCCGAGTACATCACCGCTTCCGTCTTTGGTTGCAGCAACACCGTATCCATAATCAAATCCGGAACTCGCCTGCAAAGAATTCCACTGTAATGGTGGATCGATTACCAATCCGCAACGCCCTGTACGTGCAATAAAGAAATTGACTTCGTTACCGACGATGTTGAAATAAGAATGGATCTGCTGATTGTTATCGCTTCTGTAAACTTTCAGTCCGCCTTCATACATCGTTCCGAACTTTGAAGCGAGTACAAGTTGTTGCTGATCGTTCATTACAATTGGTGCGGTCAATCCATCATAGTGCATGCGGATCGACTTGTGATTCCCGTTCGGCTTGACGATAAAATCGTGGGCCATTCCTTTTATTGGATCAGCAGTAAGAATCCAGTCAATACCTGGATAAATTTCTTTGATGGTAATTTTCGCGTACGACTGAACACCTGTTATTCCGGTTGGACAATGTGGGTAATAATAATTTGATACACCCGGAAGTGGTGATTCCACCGTGACATTTTCTTTGCTGATCGTTGCACCCACAAGGTTCATGTGAATTGCAGACCA
>CAYUTR010000396.1:0-4376 GCA_964447465.1 uncultured Chryseobacterium sp. | reverse complement strand
CCCTGCAAGCGCTTAACCCTTGCAGGGGTTGTACTTACCTTTGCAACCATGCGCCTACCGCAATCATTTTTCGAACACGAAGACGTCGTTGAACTCGCAAAAAAACTGTTGGGTAAACGCATCGTCACCAAAATCGAAGGCGTTATCACCAGCGGAATCATCACCGAAACGGAAGCTTACGCCGGAGTTGATGATCGCGCATCGCATGCACACGGTGGACGACTTACAGAGCGCACCAAAACCATGTACGAATCAGGTGGCGTGAGTTACGTTTATCTCTGTTATGGAATTCATCACCTGTTCAATTTCGTTACCAACAAGAAAGGTGTTCCGCACGCAATTCTACTTCGTGCGATTCAACCGGAGAAAGGGGTCAAATGGATGCTGATGCGTCGCAACAAAACGAGGGTGGACAAAACACTTTGCGGCGGACCTGGAACGGTTTCTCAGGCGTTGGGAATTACGACGAAGAATAACGGAGAGTTACTTTCGGGAAAGAAAATATGGGTGGAGGAAACTGGAATTGTCGTGAAGCCTGAAGATATTATAGCCGGTCCAAGAATTGGAGTTGATTATGCGGGGAAGGACGCGAAATTGCCGTATAGATTTCTTTTGAAGATTTAGTTCGCAAATTTAGTGGCTTAATAGATAAATAATTAACTTTGAATTTATGAAACATCAATTTATAACTAACGACAAGGGTAAAAAGGTGGCTGTCATAATACCCATTGCCGATTACGAACGAATCATTGAGAAATTAGAAATGCTCGCTGATATTAAGGCTTATGACGAAGTCAATTCAGTAAATGAGCCGTTCGTTCCATATGGGAAAGCTATCAAACAAATTGAAGGGAAGCGTAAGCGTAAAAAATGATTTACGAAATCGTCTTTAGTAAGATTGCGATTAAGTCTTTGGAAGGAATTCCTGAACCAGATTACTCCAAGGTAAAGAAGACGATTGATGCGCTTGCCACTAACCCACATCCGCACGGTGCGATTAAACTTCGTGGAAGAAATAGTTACCGCGTGCGACAAGGTGATTACCGAATTATTTATGAAATGGTCTATGAAAGGTTGATCGTAAAAGTAATTGCGGTTGGACATCGTAAAGATATATATGACTAAAAGTTTAGCTGTTTCGTTATGCCAATGATCTTACGTGATTTTGCGGTGCATGGTACTGGAAAACATCAGTCCGAATTGGAGACACAAGTACTTTTCGAGAATAATAGTCTCAGCGAACTTTTCGTTTCACTTCTACCCAAACTGTACATAACTCCCAATACAGCTAAAATTGTACCTTGCTTTTGTCCTTCTGCATTTCAAGAGTTGGATAAATATGGGATTAAGAAGAACACTGCTCTCGTGTTACTTGAAATTGTAGAATATTGGCATGAATTTGACTTTGTACATTACAGCAGTTTAACCAGAATTGAACAAAGAAAGTATTTCTGGAAGGAGATGTGTTATTGCACAATGGAAATTGCGAAACAATTGAATTGGGATCCGGAGCCTCTTAAGCCAATCTACGAGGCAGGGCTTTCACGAATGAAATTCTATTAGATAAATAGCTTGAATGAAGTTCTCTTTTCGGCCGCTGAAGTCTCTTACCATTGCGCCATGCGTTCAAAACGCAACCACGTCATCTTTTCCTCTGATAAAGACGAATCTATATCCTAATCCCCATTACACACACATCATCAATCTGTTCAAGACTTCCTTTCCAGTCATCAAACACCTTAACGAGTTTTTCATGTTGCTCCACCATCGGCAGCAGGCAATTCTGAAGTAAGATTTCTTTGAACCTCTTGTAGAGAAACTTCTTTCCTTTTGGTCCACCAAACTGATCTGCAAATCCATCGCTGAAAAGATAAACACAATCATCTTTCTCAATAGGAATAGAGAGATTAGTAAACTTCAGCATCTCTTCACCCACGAATGCGCCAATCGGATGCTTATTGCCTTTGTATTCGGTCAACTCTCCTTTCCGGATGATGTAGATCGGATTTTTTGCGCCAGCGAAATGAAGGACCTTCTTCGAGTAATCGACTGCAATGAAAACCATATCCATTCCATCACGGATCTTGCTATTGGAATATTCCTGGCGCAGCGTATTCGAAACTCCCACGTTAATGAAATCAAGCGCTTCCGAAGGACGGTTCACCGTTGGTTCATGTTCACAAATACGCAGGTAATTATTTGCGATCATCCCCATCAATGCCGCAGGAACTCCATGACCGGTACAGTCGACCACCGCAGCCATTGCGATCTGCTCCTTATAGTTCGTAGTTGCTTCTGACACCCAATAGAAATCTCCACTTAGAATTTCTTTCGGCCGATAGAGAATAAAATTCTCCGGAAATAACGTTCTAACGAGATCTTCGGAAGGAAGCATTGCCTCCTGTATTCTTTGCGCATACCTGATGCCGTCTGTAACTTCCTGATTCTTCTGTGCCAGAACATTCTTGACAGCTTCGATTGTAAAGTTAGCTTCCTTCAATTCAAAATTCCGATGGCGTTCCTGCTCGGTTTCTTTATGAGCGGCGTCCAGTTCAGCCTGATGTTCAATCGTCTTTAATCTTTCCTGTGAATCGCGGGATTGCACCTTCCCCTTTAGCTCGTGATGCTCTTTGAAGTAATCAAATGCTTTAGGAATATTTCCCATTGCCTCGTTTACCTTTGAAAGGTCAAGTAGTATCTGGTAGGTCCGATCGGCATTTTCAATTTTACGGGCAAGTTCAAGAGCCTGCAATAGATCTGATTCGGCCTGTTGGTGTTCTCCCTCCTTCGCGTGAATCTTTGCAGCAAGCAATTTGCTATAGATAATCATCAATGGAAACTCCAACCTTTCTCCGATCGCAAGGCACTGAGAAATACTCACCACCGAGTCCTCATAATATCCAAGATGAAACCGTGTCTCTGCAATATTGTAAATAACGATTCCCTTGATCGTTTCATTCGTAGTCTCCACCATTTGTGCTTCAAGAAAAAGATCCAGAGCCATCTGATGCTGCGCTTGTTTCATATACAAGTCACCGAGCCCGTTCATCGTGCGGACAATTCCCTCTCCTTCACCAATCTTTTTTCTCAGTGACAACGCTTGTCGATAGTAATTCTCCGCTTCGGTGTACTTCTCCATGTTAGCATAAATTCCACCCATGAGATTCACCGCCTCAGCATTTTGCTTCAGGTATTCTTCGTCATTTACTCGCGGAAGGATTTCGCCAAGATGCTCTACCGCCTTTAAGTAGTCGCCCCTGAGCCAATAACATTGCGCGAGGTTGAGTTTCGCGTCGATTTCACCTCTCTCAAAGTCATTGTGAACAGAAATCTCCAAAGCTTCGCCGGCCAGTTTCATGGCTTCTGCAGTATCGAGCCTGCACATTTGTCCTGCCATTTCATTTAGCAAGGACGCACGTTCAATATCAGAACTGCAAAATTCCAGTTGTTGTTTATACTTGTCAGCGACAGGATTCATGGTTTGCACCGGAATGTATCCGTTGTATCTAAATATACGCATCAGATCAGAATCTAGATTAGAATCAACTATCAATTCCGACCAACAGGAATACAGGAAGCTCAAAGCTATTGGGATGGACGACGAAGGACTTAGTGAGTGTTAGGAAACGATCCTGACACCACCAGAAACTCTTACCTTTGCGCCATGATTTCAGAACGCACACACGTCATCCTCTCTTCCGGTAAAGATCAATCTTTAAAGCGCTTCCACCCATGGGTATTTTCCGGCGCGATTAAAAAGATAAAAGGACCTGTTCAGGATGGAGATATCGTGGATGTGTATTCCAATCGCGAAGAATATCTTGGAACAGGACATTACCAGGATGGTTCGATTGCAATCCGCATTTTCTCTTTTGAACAGATTACGCCGGGTGTTGATTTCTGGAAAACGAAAATCAAGAAGGCGTGGGCGTATCGCGAAGGAACTGGCATCACGAATGATCCAGATACAAATGTGTTTCGGTTGATCTATGCTGAAGGCGATGGTCTTCCGGGATTGATCGTTGATTTTTATAATGGCGTTGCAGTATTGCAGGCGCACTCGGTGGGAATGCATCGCAACAGAATGGATATCGCGAATGCTTTGAAAGAAGTGATAGGCGATCGTCTCACAGCAGTATACGACAAGAGCAAAGAAGCACTTTTCAAAAATTCGGAAAGTGATAGTCAGAATGGATTTATTCTCGGTTCTGCAGGTGACTCTGGCGAAGTTCTTGAGCATGGGAATCGTTTCAAAATCGATTGGACCACAGGACAGAAAACCGGATTCTTCGTCGATCAGCGCGAGAACAGAAAACTGCTCGGACATTATTCCAAAGGAAAATCGGTTCTCAATACATTCTGTTACACAGGAGGAT
>CAYUTR010000395.1:0-4408 GCA_964447465.1 uncultured Chryseobacterium sp. | reverse complement strand
AAAAAACTCATTGACCTGATCAAGAGTGTACCGATGGTGGAAATTGATGAGCGTCCTTCAGGAAAAAAAGGCGTGACACATTTTTTCGTTCGAGTGAAGTAAGTCGAAAAGACTATTTTTATTTATGCAGAACGATTATTTTCCACAACCGCCCAAGGTATTTACATTGTCAGTGGTTCAGACTTCAATTTGGGCATTCTTCATTGCTATGGGTGTCTTCATGAAGATCATGCATTGGCCGGGACATGGGCTCACTACCCTCGTTTCAACAGGAGGAATGCTTGGCTATAGTTTGCTAGCGCTACTATTACTGAGAGGTCGCGATTTATTGAATATTGCGCTGACTACTGCTGGAGTTATTTGGTTAGGATACCTTGTTTGGGGATACGTTGCGCGTGGAGGATATCCTTATAATGAGAAGGGCATCTATCTTAATCTTGGAGCGATGATAATCACCTGCGGAATTAATGCAATCGTTTATCGCAAGTACATCGCAAGAATGAATTAACGTGAAGCGGCTTTCTCTTGCTTCTGTTTCTTCTTCTCTTCCTGCTCCGCAAGTTTCTTTCTCGCTTCTTCAAGATTTTTCACTTCCGCTAAGTGCAATTCGTTAATGTCTTTCTTGTAGAGACGATACGAATGCCAGATCGGTGGACGTGTTGCGAATATGTCGAGGAACATATAGAACGGAGAAGTTTTCCATGAATAGAATGGCGACAACCAACGATATCCAACTCCGATAGAATCAGTTTCGTTGATCACCGCATGCCAATAGAACGGTGGATTCCATAAAATATCGCCCGGCTTCAGGTGAACCGAATATCCATCGATGTAACGGAACAGTTCGTACTTCTCATCAAAGTCGAGAATGAATGGATTGAACGGGCCTGTATCGCGCTTTGATGCAGCGCTGCGATAAACGTTACGGATAGGACCCGGATCAAGTACTGCAGAATAATAGTGTGAATACAACACCCATTTCTTTTCGCCGTACGCCTGAACGAACAGGTTACTTTGATTCGCATTGTGCAATGAAGTGTACGCGCCTTTTCCGCCAATGAAAACCTGGAATGCATCAAACCATGTTGGACGACTATTGCGTTCTCGCAAATACTTGTAATCGAAATCCGATAAGTGCTCGGGATGACGTGCAAGAAGCGGGTAGAAGCGATAATATTTGCTTCCGCCTTCTTTGATGTTATCGATTACATGTGCAAGTGTTGTGAGCTCGTACGGATAGTTACTGTCGCCCTGATCGACGAGAATGATCTCATCTGTTCCGTGAAGATTCTTGAGATAATCCATGGACCACTCTTTCGTACACGCCCATTCTTTTGCAGCACCTTCGAGTACAACAGGAATTCCTTTTTTTACATAATGATTCTTGAACTCTTCCAGTGAAAGATCTTTCCGTCGTTCAATGGGCATGATGCGTCCGGGACCTTTTGCTTTCAGTCCGGCTTCGAGTTTCTTGTAAAATTTCGCGCGGTTCTTTAACAGCCGTTTTCTTCCGAAGAAGTGATCGCAGAACTGGTAAAAACCATACTGAAGTCGGAGACCGAATGAAATATTGCGAATGAAATCGCGATGTTCGGGATGGTACATGGGGTAAATCTAGCTTCGAAAAGGTACGAAATTTTACGTTTTTAACTGAGTTTAGCAGATTAACCTTTTATCAGAGGCAACATTTCCGCTCTTTTTTCGTCTAACAGGAAACGGATACGGAATGAAAAAGGAATTATTTGCATCGGTGATATTACTGGCGGGCTTTATTTGCTGTACTGCCTTGTATCGGCAGTTGCCATCCTCTTCAAGTCCGGTTCAGAAGGCTAATGTACAACAGCACTCTGAGGCGGTTGTGAAGTAGGTGATTATCGCGTGAACGACATCCCAACTTTTCCTCTCAGCGAACCTGCGAGATAACGCATACGGCGCAAGAATGAATCATTCTTCGCCGTTTTCCATTTTACGGTATTCACAACATAACGTATCGCATAATCGTAATACTTCCGCGGATATGTCCGCTTGAAATCAATATCGCGGTCAGTGCTCGTTTCCCATTCGCCAACGTGCGTAAAGTGGTTCTGTGTTTCTTCGAAAAGTTCTGTCCCGCGAATCGGGTAGGCAAGCGTAATCGTAAAATGATGCGGATTCGATTGCACGAGGTGTTCAACCGTTTCACGAATGTCGCTTTCCGTTTCTCCGGGATAACCAAGCATGATGAATGTGCCTGCTTCCATTCCTTTCTTGCGCGTAAGCTGAATCATCTCGCGAACATTCTTTACATCAACGCGACGATCCATTGCATCAATCACCTTCTGCGAACCACTTTCGGCGCCAATCCAGATACGGAAACAACCGCTTTGCGCGAGTAAGTCGAGCATTTCCTCGTTTAATCTATCAGAACGCGAAATAATTTCATAACGGATTTTTAGTTGACGTTTTGCAATCACCGCTGCAAATTCACGCATCCATTTTGCGTTGATCGTGAACACATCATCCACAAACCAAATTGAATCAAATTTGTAATTGCGCTGCAGTTCTTCAATTTCATCCGCAACCAGTTCCGCACTTCTTCTGCGATACGACAATCCATACACCGCGCGACTGCACCATTTACACGTGTAAGGACATCCACGCATGGTGCTGACCGAAACAGAACTTTCTCCGTGAGCAGTTTTCCACGCATCGAAATATTTCTGCAGATCAACTTTCTTGCGATTGGGAAATGGAAGCTGGTTGATGTCCTTCAGTAATTCACGTTCCGCGTTAATGATTATGGAATCACTTTTGTTTTTCCATTGAATGCCGTTGACTTTGGAGAAATCTGTCTCGCCTTTAGAAATGGTATCTACAAGTTCGTGCATGCTTTCTTCTCCTTCACCAATTACGATAAAGTCGGCGCCAACTTCAAGTAGCGGTTTCGCATGCTGACGAACTTCCGGTCCGCCAAGAATTATTTTCGTGTGTTGTAATTCAGTTTTGCTGCGGATAAACTTTATAATCCGGATCACATTGATGCGTGTCATCAGGTTCGTATACATTCCGACTACATCCGGACGATGTTCCAGCAGATGCGCACGTAGTTTATCGTACGTCGAAAACGTAGAATCGAAAATGTCGTTGTCAAATCCTTTCTGCTCGAGGTATGCAGAAACGCTGAGAATTCCCAACGGCACGTACGGCTTCATGATCGCCTGCTCCTTGATATCTTCAGAGAGGAAATAACCGTGCGTGAGGAGGATTTTCATTCACGATGAAGGTACGAAATCAGTCCAGACGCTATGGTCTGGATCCTGATCGCACTGCGCATCAGGATAGGCAGTATGGCAGTCCGGCAGTAGGCAGACAATCAGCTAATTAAAAATCAGAAACTTGTCCTGAGCTTGTCGAAGGATCAGCTAATCAATCAGGGCCCCATAAATACCCAAAGCTGCTCATGAATCTCTGCTTTAGGACTATCTAATGTCCGCTCGCCATACAAACAGAGTATTTGCGGACTGCAGATAAACATAAAAGCCTTCCCCGGATTGTAAGCTAAACCTTCCTCTTTCAAAGAATCTCCTGCGTTGTATTTGGTCAAATTGTTCATGAGTGACTCATATTCGCTGCGATATAATTTGACAACAGCATATTCATCGCACAAGCTTCGATAATTGAGTGCGTCTGATTTTGTTGTATCGAACTTAAGAACCTTGGCAACGGGTGAGTTGTATAAGTTACTTTCATTCTCGTAGAAGACGAGGAACACTAGTTGTCCTTTCTTTGAGGCAATGGCGTCATCGACGTTCGTGAATGAGGAGACGCTGTTCTCAATAAACACCTTTTCTGCATTGAGAATCACGCCGCACGATGACAGGACGAGAAAGGAAAGAAAGTAGATGTAGTTTTTCATTTTAGGGTCTATTAAATGTAGTAAATGATTAATCACTTTCCCAAACCCGCGATGTGCTTCCTTCAACCATCCTAACGTTCCAACCTGCTTCTTTCGCTCGTTCCAACAATTGTTTTCGCAAGATCTTCGGATAGAAATTCCTGAAGTAGGTTCCGCTTCGGCAATGAGATTTCATGACTCCAATCTGCGCCAATACATCGTATGCCGCTGCCGCACATCGCATACCGATGAATGCGTAATCGTATGGTGGAGTAGAAGTATAGGCTTTCGCAATGCTGTCGAGCGTTTTCTTCTGCTTTTCATTAATTGGAATCACAATGGTTGTTCGCTTCACATCTTCCGTGTCCGATCCGAATGTGGACCAGAATCCGGCAATACTATGTGTCGTAAAGCGACTGTGTTTGTTATTCGGATGTTCGATGAGGTGAAAAACACCCGCGGGCACAAAATCGATGATGAAGTTGGAATCCACTTCAATGCCGACGTGTCCACCGTGAATACCACCGAACCAAT
>CAYUTR010000394.1:2624-4409 GCA_964447465.1 uncultured Chryseobacterium sp. | reverse complement strand
ATCGCAACGTAAATGCAATAAACAGGAGCTCCTGCTTCGTAGAATTCTTTTTGGTTGATGATTGTGTCGATACACACCGCAGTTTTACCTGTCTGGCGGTCACCGATTACAAGCTCACGCTGACCACGACCGATAGGAATCATCGCGTCAATCGCTTTAACACCTGTCTGCAATGGCTCAGTTACCGGCTGACGATAAATTACACCAGGAGCTTTACGCTCGAGTGGCATTTCATACGTCTCGCCCTGGATAGGACCTTTTCCGTCGATCGGAGTTCCGAGTGTATCAACTACACGGCCAAGCATTCCTTCACCTACACGGATAGAAGCAATACGTCCTGTGCGTTTCACACTTGAACCTTCGCGGATCTCAGTTGAAGTTCCGAGCAATACTGCTCCTACGTTATCTTCTTCAAGGTTAAGCGCGATGCCCTGGAGTCCGTTTTCAAACTCGATAAGCTCACCATAACCTACGTTCGAAAGACCGTAGATACGAGCGATACCGTCACCTACCTGGAGTACGGTTCCTACTTCTTCAAGTTCCTGTGCCGACTTGAAGCCTGCAAGTTGCTGTCGGAGAATTGCGGAAACTTCCGCTGGTTTTACTTCTGCCATTTTATTGAGTGTTCGGTGTTATTCTAAATTTCACTGATGTATGGGTTCTCACTGAAGCTGCGCTCCAGGTTTCTGATCTGACGCATAACTGAGGAATCAACCTGCTTGTCGCCAACACGAAGAATAAATCCTCCGAGCAGTTCCTTGTCGGTTTTCTCAATCAGTTCTACTGAATGTCCTGCGGCCGACTGTTTCACGATCTCCATCACCTGCGCGCGGAGTTTTTCGTCGAGACCTTGAGCAGTAGTAATAACCGCGGTTAATATCTGTTTGTGTGTACGGTACTGCATCACAAATGCTTCTGCAATTCCTTCGAGATCACCTTCGCGGCGTTTGCGTGTGATAACGTCGAGGAAAGAAGTTGAGATTACTCCGATTTTACCACCGAAAATCGCTTTGAGGATTTCCTGTTTCTTATCAGTATTGATAACCGGGCTCTTCAGCACTACGTTGAGATCACGGTTAGCGCGGATTGTTTCCAGCACCAAACGCATGTCTTCACTCACCGGTTCGAGTTGTCCTTTTTCAAGGGCCAGATCCAGCAGTGATTTCGCGTAACGGTGTGAAACTCTCGATTCTCCCATTTTAGTTCAGCTTAACTGATTTAAGCATGTCGCCGATGAGTTCTTTCTGCTTGTTCTCAGAAGAAAGCTCGCGTGCGATAATTTTTTCTGCAATGTCGATTGAAAGCTGGGCAACTTGATTTTTCAGATCTGTGATTGCAGCCATCTTCTCGTTCTGGATTGCTTCACGTGCTGAAGTCAACATTTTTTCGCCTTCTGATTTCGCTTTGCCTTTTGCTTCAGCGATCATCTGCTCGCGGATCTCGCGTGCTTCTTTGATCATGTTGTCGCGCTGGTTGCGAGCCTCCTGAAGGATTTTCTCGTTCTCAGCCTTGAGGTTGTTCATTTCAGTCTTTGCATTTTCTGCAGAAGCCAGAGCATCCTCAATTGATTTTTCTCGATCCTTGATAGCCTTCATGATCGGCTTCCAGGCGTACTTCGTTAACAGGAAAAGAACAATCATGAATGTGATAAGCATCCAGATTACTAAGCCTGTGTCGGGAATCATCAACCCCATATCGAATCGTTTTTAATTGTTGTTCTTTTTGTACTTGCTTAACTCAAATCAGAAATCACACCGCTGAAGCCAACCGCTGCAGCGGTGTGAA
>CAYUTR010000394.1:0-2524 GCA_964447465.1 uncultured Chryseobacterium sp. | reverse complement strand
ATTCATTTGATTTGATATTTAGGTTAAACAATTACTACTTAAAAAAATTAATGCGCGAGTGCTTCATTCGGGCGACCGTCGAAGTCTTCATCAGGATGGTGATGTTCTTCAACAGCAGATCCGAAATAGATCGCTGAAAGAAGAGTGAACACATATGCCTGAAGAAATGCAACCAATAATTCGAGAACCATCATGAATACGCAGAACGCAATCGAGCCGATAGAAACTCCGATGCCAGTTCCGAAAGCTTCTCCGCCTTTTCCGAAAATGAAAATCAGGGAGTAGAATGAAAGTGCGATGATGTGTCCTGCTGTGATGTTTGCGAACAAACGAATCATCAATACAATTGGCTTAAGAAACATCCCGAGAATTTCGATCGGAGTAAGGATGATCAGAATCGGAATCGGAACACCCGGCATTGCGAAGATGTGTCTCCAGTAATGTCTGTTTGCGCTGAAGGATGTGATGATGAATGTGATGATAGCCAGAGTTGCGGTGATCGCAATGTTTCCTGTGAAGTTGGCACCACCCGGGAAAATCGGAATCAAACCTAGCATGTTACCGATCCACACGAAGAAGAACACCGTGAGCAGGTAAGGCATGTACTTCTCGTATTTCTTGCCGATGCTTGCTTTTGCAATATCATCGCGAACAAAAACGATAAGCGGCTCAAAGAATGACTGCATTCCTTTCGGAGCTTGACCTGGTTTTTTTCTGTACGCTTTTGCGATGTTGAAGAATATCAGCATCATGATAGTTACCACGAGGAAAAGTGTAAATACATTTTTCGTGATAGACACATCAAGAATTGTTGCTGAAGCGATTTCATTTTCTTTCATCGCCAATGAATCCCAAACAACAATGTGTCCGTGTGCGTCCAGCGCGTATTCGTAATTCTCGCCCTGGTAAGGAACCAGTTCGTGTGTTTCGTGATCGCGGAAGTTAGATGAAGAGAAAAATTCCCAGCCTTTGTCGGTTTTCAGAATTACGGGAAGACCGATGTGCGTGTGTCCCCAGAGGTGCCATTCGTGCGCATCAGAAATGTGATGCACAATCATTTCGCCTGGATCAAATGCTTTCGCATCGTGAGATGTTGGAGCAGCAGCCGTGGTCTTTGAGGCATGTGAAGTATCACCAACTTCCGGATCGTAAGCGAATGAAAAAGCAGGGATTAATACTGCTATCAGCAGGGCGGTAATTCGGGCAGAAATCGCACTAAAACGCATTGATTATCAGTGTTTTATATTGCGTTCAGGAGGACGTCCTGAAATTCGCGTGCAAATCTAGCTATTTATTCCGCCTTGCTGAAGACTTTTAGTCAGATATTTTCCACCAATAGTCGAATAGGGAATGGGGTACGGGGAATGCGGAATGGGGTACGGTGAAGGAGTGGTTAAACAATGAGTCTTCAGCCTGGAAATTCGCCGCGTCCCTCATCCCGCGTCCCTCATTCCTCTTTACTTTTTCGGCCTCAAACTGCTATATAAAAGGCTGACTTCGAAGATGGTGAACACGAAGTAAAACACTGCGAATTCGGCGATGAAAACCACGGCATTCACGCGCATGAAGAGTACGAAAAGAACCAGGAATCCGAGGTAGACGAAGATCTTGATCGCGCTCGCGGCCATGAACCCTTTAACGAACGCTTTCGGGTCTTTTTGAGCAGCACGAAGAAGGAACAGGTGAACGAGTCCGGTTACAGTAGCAAACACGGCAAAGGCAATCCAACCGCGTGGATGAGTGTATTGAGGATCAACGCTTTGATTGTAGAACCAGAAGCCGCTGCCGAAGATCAGGAGGAATCCGATGTAAACAAGAAGGAAGCGGGTGATAAGATTCATGGCGGCAAAGGTAACTCGCCTTTTTAAACCTTCAAGGTTTTTAAAACCTTGAAGGTTTAGGCGAGTCGGATCTAAAAGATCAACCCGATGTACCCAAAGTATGCCAGCCCGGTATTCTTATACTCGGGCATCACCGGCATCATATCATCTTTACGTTTCCAGAGTGCGTGCGTGATATCGTAACGGTATGTTGCGCGAGCACCAATCATGAAGTTTCCGAAAGTGAGACGGAATTCTGCACGCCCGCCCGGAGCTACAAATGGATTCGTGTATTTCGATTTCGCTCCGGCAACTTCACGTTTCATTTTCAGATTGCCCAATGAGATTTGTGATCCGATTGCGAACGTCACCATTTCCCCTGGAATAAAATCCCATGCGAGAATACTCATCGTGTAGTGCCAACCATAAAGTCTCAGTCTCAACGAGTCGGATGGTCCCGCAGAAACTTTTTGTGGAAGAAGAAACTGGGCTCCGCCAATCACATCCCAATGCTTTCCGTTGTTGGAAATATTATCGATACCAATGCCCATGTAATTCGCTGCGAAATTTCCGTTCACGCTGGAAGAAGTATCGAGATAATTATTCAGCTTGTCTGAGCCGAATTCGTAGTAACCGAACGAAAGTGCTTTTCCTTCTCTTTTATTGTCATACTTAGGAAGGTCTTTCATCAAACCTAAACGCAG
>CAYUTR010000393.1:0-4429 GCA_964447465.1 uncultured Chryseobacterium sp. | reverse complement strand
TTATCCGTTTTCCTCCGTGTCATACTGCTCATCATTCTTCACAACCAGCTTCACACTATCAACACTGTGACGTAAGCGTTTCAGAATGGTGAACTCATATCCTCCGAATTCTTTCTTCTCGTTCACCGCAGGAATGCGGCCGTAAACGTAGTTCAGTAATCCTGAAACCGATTCGTAATGCGGACTTTCCGGCAGAGCTATCGGCAGAACATCATTCACATCCGAAATAGAAGCCATAGCACTTACAATGAATTCCGTATCACTCTTTTTCTCTACGTTCGGCTTCTCTTCATCATGCTCATCCTGGATTTCTCCAACAAGTTCTTCGATGACATCTTCCATAGTAACAAGACCGGTGATGCCGCCAAACTCACTCGTTACAATCGCCATTTGTATGTGCAGAGACTGAAACTCCCGTAATAGATCGTTGATGCGTTTGCTTTGCGGAATAAAATGGGCCGGACGGATAATTCCTTCGAGATCGGCTTTCGTAAGACGCTGCTGTTTCATCAGCTTCAACAGATCTTTGGTGTAGATCACGCCAATGATATTGTCCAATGAATCGCGATACACCGGCATACGCGAATATCCTTCTTCGATAACACGGTCAAGAATTGCTTTCGGTTCCGTTTCAAGATCAATTGCAGAGATCTTTGTCCGCGGAACGAGAATGGACTTAACCACGCGATCGTCAAACTCAAATACGTTCTGAATCAGATCGTGCTCCGATTGTTTGATCGCACCACCTTCTTCGGATTCGGTGAGAATCATGCGAAGTTCTTCTTCAGAATGAATCTCATCATGCTCCTGGCTGCTCTGAATTCCGAATATGCGCAATACAAGACGCGTTAGTTTGTTGATGATCCAAACGAAAGGAGAGAACACCGCATTGAAAATCCGCAATGGCCATGCAACGAGCAAAGCAGTTTGTAGCGAGAACCGGATACCCATTGTTTTAGGAACCTGTTCTCCTAATACCATGTGTATAATCGTAATCAGCGTGACCCCTGAAACCAACGAAATCGACCGAAGGATTGTCGGACTTAAAGTAATATCCATTTTCTCAAATAGCGGCTCGAAAACATAATGTGTCATGAAGGGCTCACCAACAAATCCGAGAACCAGGCTGGATACGGTAATTCCCAACTGACAAGCAGAAAGGTAACCGTCCATGCGATCTATGATGTGTCTTACGAGGCGTGCGCGACTGCTGCCTTGATTTATCTTGAGATCAACCTGCGATGAACGCACCTTTACGATGGCAAATTCAGCGGCTACGAAGAAAGCATTCAGTAAAACGAGAAGGAATATCAGAAGCAATTCGGGCCCCATAGAGCTGACAAATATACGTACAATCGGCAATTGCTGAAAATCAGGTAGTTCCCTGTTTCCTGTAAGCGCAGACATGGTTTCCGGTTTAGGCTGTCGTTCTCTAATTATCGGCTCCGCGTGCTGAAGCACACGGCGGTTATCCATGTTCATTAGAGATACCTGCACGGGCTTGCGGCTTCAATATTCTTGTGCATCAAGCCCGTGCAATAACTTCATAATTAAAGAAAGTGATCGCCGCGTGCTTCAGCACGCGGAGCCGGAAACTAGACTCTTATTCCAACAACACAAATATCGTCCACTTGCTCAAACTGCCCTCTCCACGAATCAAACACAAGCTCCAATTCCCGCTTCTGATTATGAATCTGCTGAGTTGCAATTTGTGTGAGTACATCGCGGAAGCGACTCGACTTGAATTTTTTCCCTTTCGGACCGCCGAACTGGTCTGCAAATCCATCCGTGAATAAATAGAAGCTATCGCCTTGCGACAATTGAATTTTCTGCTCGATGAATTCTTTCCTCGTATCAGAATCCCCACCAACAGAATGTTTCGACGGACGGAAAATTTCAAGCGCACCAGATTTTCTAAATACAATGATTGGACGATTTGCTCCACAGAAAATCAGCTCTCCTTTTTTTCTGTCGAATGCGCACAAGGCAATATCAATACTGTCGCGGGTTGCTTCAATGCCATCCTGGTGAAGTTGTTCGCGAATTCCTTCGTCAATCAGATTCAGAATTTTTCCCGGAGCAAGTTGTCCCTGCTCAGCAATTACTGAAGTTAATTGCGATGCGCCCAACACGCTCATGAAAGCACCCGGTACACCATGGCCCGTGCAATCTGCTACCGCAACGAGCTGCACATTCTCTGTGTGATGATGCCAGTAGAAGTCTCCGCTTACAATATCTTTCGGACGGTAGAATACAAAACTATCAGGGAATGCTTGTTTCAATACGTGATCATCAGGCAAAATGGCTTGCTGAATCCGTTTTGCATAACGGATACTGTCAGTGATATCTTTGTTTTTCGTTTCGATCTGATCGTATGCAAACTGCAAACGACTTTGTGCTTTCCTTGTTTCCCGCGCGCGCAATAAAAAGAATGCAACCACGAGTATGAGGACGATTCCGCCTGCGCCGATCATGAGTTTGTAAAATTTCTGATCAGCGCCTGCCTGTATTGCAGCAGCTTCGGATTTCAGATCGGCTTCACGTTGCTGTGCTTTCAACTCTTCCAACTGCTTCGTCTGCTGCTCCATATCGTAACGCGCTTTCATTTCTTCACTATGACGACTACCTGATTCAGTAAGTAATGAGTCTTTCAGTTTGATTGCAACGTCGGCATAGTTCAGGGCAATTCCCGGTTGACCCATGTTCTTGTATATGGACCACAATTCTACCGCAGCGTCGAGCTGATGACTGAGTGAACCGGATGCCTTAGCCAACGAATCAGCTTCGAGCAACATCTTTAGGCCTTCGTTGTAGCGACCTTGCTTATTGCGAACTTTTCCGAATGCAATCAAAGTACTTGCGATACCAGTTTGGTCTGCGAACTTTCTGCGGTACTCCAGCGACAACTTATAATTCTCTTCAGCCGTTTTCAGATCGTCCTGACGAAAATAACATTCGCCGATATTTTTGTAAACGATTCCCAGTCCGCGATGATCATCGGTTGATTTGCGTATCTCCAGGGAAATATTGAAATAGTACAAAGAAGAATCGTACATATTCCTGTTCATGTAAATCGATCCGATATTATTGTACGTACTTGCAAGCTCTTTCTCACTACCCGCTTTCTTTTTCCATGTAACGGCTTCACGATAATAGCGCAATGCATCATCATATTTCTGCTGGTTCATGAACACGGCACCAATATTGTTCATGATTTTACCCATGAATCCCGGATCTTCATCCTGATTGAACTTCGCGTATTCAATACACCGGAAATAGTAATCGAGCGATGTGGGATAATCGCCCATGCTGTTGTACAGAAGTCCAAGATGTAAAAGCGATCCGGCAATTCCATCGGTGTCGTTTACAAATTCACGATACGCAAGCGCGTCTGCCATATACTGGCGAGCTTCTTTGTATTCGCCCATTCGTAAAAGGAGATAGCCCATGCTGTTCTGGCAATCATCAAGGCAAAATGTGTCTTTAACAGAGCCTAATTGATCACATCCTTTCTGGTAATACTCTTTTGCATCCTTATTCTTCTGAAGTTGATCGTAACAAAGACCGGCATAATAATTCCATTCGCCTGCGGCACGACTATCACCCGCTTTGCCCGCTGCTTCCGCTTTGCTGATACAAATGTTTGCGCAACTGTCGGCGTTGTATTTTCGCACAGCATTGATGTATACTTTCCTGGTGGGACGATCGTTCGGATTCTTTTTAAGAATAGCTTCACAACTATCCGCTTTTGCTTTTTGCGCAAGAAGCTCTGCCCCGCACAAAAGTGTAATGCCAGCCAACAGAAAAATTCTGAAAATCAGTGTAGTCTTCCCCCAAATCATGACCGACAAGATAAGCAACAGAGGGGATACGGGATGCGGAATGCGGAAAATGTGGTAGGAGTATTCGACAACGTTCAGGTTTTCTCCAATAAACGTTCTCATTATCATGACTAAACTGCGGGCACGAGTCCCGTATCCCTTATTCCGCTTCCCGTGTCGCGTCTCTTAACTATCTTTACACAAGTGACCCATATCAAAACCGATCTCTCCAAATACGACAACAGCTGGTTCAAGCCGGGAGGCAATTTTTTGTCGCGCGCGTTGTGGTACCGGCTTAGTTCGGTATTTGTGAATTCGCGTTTTCCGTTTTCAGGATTTAAGATTTTTCTGCTGCGGTTGTTCGGTGCTAAAATCGGTAAGGGCTGCGTGGTGAAACCAAACGTTAATATCAAGTATCCGTGGAATCTTAAAATGGGAAATTACTCGTGGATTGGAGAACACGCGTGGATCGATAATCTAACCACGGTTACTATCGGAAGCAACTGCTGTATTTCTCAGGGCGGATTTCTGTTAACCGGCAATCACGATTACACGGGACCAACATTTGATCTGATTGTTCGTCCGATAGTACTTGAAGACGGTGCATG
>CAYUTR010000392.1:0-4449 GCA_964447465.1 uncultured Chryseobacterium sp. | reverse complement strand
GTTCGTGCGAAGTACAAAGCGTCGAGCAACATCCGTGCAGGTATCGAAATGAAATTTGCTCCGATCTCTGTTCGAGCAGGAATGGGATATTACGGAAGTCCGTACAATCCTACTGTGAACAACGAAGCCGCTCGACTCTTCATCACTGGAGGTATAGGTTATCGCGATCCCGATGACGTGTTCTACGTTGATCTTGGATTTGTTTCACAACGTTTCACCGAGAATTATTATTTCTACGATCAATCATTGGTTGCACCGGTCGTGAACAAGTGGAAGTCGATCAACGTGCTGGTAACGGTTGGATTACGATTTGGTGAAGAGCCGGTAACGGAATAAACAGTACGCAGTTGGCAGTACACAGTGCGTAGTAAAGAATGAATAAATTGAAATATTGGACAAAACAAAAGCGGATCCCATTTGAGATCCACTTTTGTTTTTTGACTGCGTACTGCGCACTGCTTACTGTTTCGCCGCTCTTGTACGTGTAACTTTCTTCTCCACAACAGGCTCTACCGGGCGACCGTTTCCAAGCAGGAAATCAGCATCAACCAGGATACGTCCGCAGTGTTCGCAAACGATGATCTTTTTGTGTGTACGGATATCAAGCTGGCGCTGTGGTGGGACTTTGGGCTTTTTGTTGACAATCATTTCACAAAATATTGACGTTTTTGCTTGACTTCGGTTTCGAAATGGAGTACATTTCAATTATGAAGAAGGTAGTTGCTGTAGTATGCATTTTGTTAGCCGTGTATGGGAATGCGCAGGTGAATTTGGTGCCGAATCCGAGTTTTGAGGTATACGATACCTGTCCTTGGAATGTTGGACAGATTTATTATGCTGTTCCCTGGTTCAACCCTACTCAAAGTTCTCCAGATTATTTGAATAGTTGTACAGGATTCCCATTAGGTGTACCATCTAACTTCTTCGGATTCGAAACCGCTCACACAGGTTATTCATATTTCGGTTTATTAGCTTCAGTTGTATATTATGATTCAGTGTTTCTGAATTACAGAGAGTACTGTGAAGTTGAATTGGACTCTCCGTTGGTCAGCGGAGTGAAGTACTATGTAAGTTTTTTTGTTTCACTTGCTGATAGTATGAATTATGCAACGGATGACTTAGGCGCATTTTTCTCAAGTGATACGATCAAAAATGATACTGGTTATTTTATTTCTGTAGTCCCGCAAGTAATTAACCAATCAGGCGTTTTTTTGGACATGAAAATGGGTTGGATGAAAGTAACTTCAAGTTTCATCGCACAAGGCGGGGAGTCGTTCATAACGATAGGCAATTTCAAAGACAGACTTACTACTGACACAATTTCAGTTATGGGTGGATCCACAAATAGTAGTCAATCAGATTGGTATGGAGGATACTATTACTTAGATGATGTGTGCGTGACCAGTGATTCATTATTTAATGAAACATGGACCGGTATCAACGAGGCAGAATCAATGTCAAGTGACATTTTCATTTATCCCAATCCTTGTTCCGATGTTATTCATATCAATAATTTAGTCGGAACAGAGAATTTGGAATTTCAGATTTTTTCAACTGCTGGAATTAATGTTTTTGGTGGAACCGTAAACGCAACCCGATGCGCAATAGACGTTTCGCAACTCGCCCCAGGAGTCTACTACATCGCCTTGAATAATACCTATTACTCAATCATTGTTTCACATTAAAAATAACCCCATGAAAAAAGTAGTCTCAGTACTCATTCTATTCTTGCTAGTGCCAATAGGGATTTATTCGCAATCGATTCTTCAGGTCTTGCATTAGCTGGCCATACGGGCACCTTCCCAATTCTTGACTATGTAGGTTGGCAAACGCCAACGATTCCTCTTTACTTTCGAACGAACTACGGTGGTAATGCTACACCAGGGGTTTCTGGAAACCGCATGATTATCGATAACGGCGGTTTTGGAAATGCCGGTGGACGAATTGCAATGGGTAATGATTTGCCGCACAACTTTGCTCCCCAATCTAGACTTCACCTACATCAAACAACGGGGAACGTTTTCCTGCGTTTTACAAACAACTTAACTGGCGCGGGAGCTCTGGATGGTTTTGTGGTAGGAGCACTTAACGGAACCGTGAATGGAGATGCTGCTTTAATTCAGTATGAACCAAATCCGGTTCGTTTTTTTATTCCCGACATAAACGTTATTGGTGTTTCTCTCGAAAGAATGCAACTCACGTATGGTGGTCAGATGGGCAATGGTACTGCCGACGGTTTAAGAATATTCAATCCCGGCTATATCAATTCAACGGCGAACGTTGCCTTCAATGCAATTGACATCTATACGGGTATAAATAACACCACGCATATTCGGTTCGACAACGGTGGGAATATTGATACTGAACAACTACTTTTTAAAAACACAGCCCGTGTAAACGGTTTTTGGTTCAATGCGGCTCCAACTGCAGTTCAATATCCAACGTTTAAAGCAAGATACGTTTTCAATATTGACAGCGTTGAAGTAATGAGAATCGGAACTGGACTTGGAATGGGTTCGAATGTTCCTCCAGGTCCGAATGCATGGAATGTAAATGAAGGATTTGTGAGAATTGGTGAACAGCCTGCCACAGCTGCACCAGTTGATGCTGGCAATCGATTGGAGATTGACGCTTTCCCGAATACACTTTTCTCAACGCCCAATCCTAGTTGCGCTGGCAGCACTGGCTTTAGTGGATTGCGTTTTACCGATCTGACGTCGGCTTCAGCCCCTTGTAACAATCCACCAACGACTAATGTACTAAGCGTCGATGTGAATGGTGATGTGATCCTGGTACCGGGAGGTGGGCTTGGTTTCGGTGGTGTTTGTGGTAATACTAACTTCATGACTAGTGACTTCGAGATTCCGATGGGTACTTTTAACTACGTCTTCACGGGTCAAGGTATAGGAACGACCAGTGTGGGCATTGGAACTGCTCCTGGTGTGTGTACACCGCTTCCAGCCAAGTTAACCGTTAATCAAAGCAATGGTTCGCTAAACAGCATATCGATTCTTGGTCGTAATTCCGATCCCTCCAGTTGCGCAGTTATGGCAATTAATGCTGGCGCTGGAGGCACCAGTACGAACCCACAGGTTGGTGGCTGGTTTCAAACAATCCCCGATCAATATGCGGTAGTCGTTCCAAAGAATGGCGGATTTGTAAGCATCGGTTATGCTACCACTGTAACAGGGCCATCATTTTCATGGAACGGTACGTTTACTACTGCGGTTCCTACAGCGATGGTCGACGTGGCTGGATCCATCTATATGGGGGGCCTGTTAGTCAACGCTTCCGATGTCACACTCAAGCATGATGTCGTGACAATTACTAATGCACTTGATCGCGTTCTTCAACTTCGCGGAGTCAATTTTGAATGGAACACTGCTGAAGATTCCGTTATGGCAGGCGTACATGGTGGATTTATTGCACAGGAAGTAGATACAGTAATTCCAGAAGTTGTTCATACTAACGCCAACGGAATTATGTCAATTGCCTATTCAGAATTAATTCCCTATTTAGTTGAGGCACTTAAAGAGGAGCATTTACGCAATGATAGCTTGGCAACACGATTAGATTCCCTTTCGAATGTTGTTGCAGGATGTTGTTCATCCAACGCGCGCACTTCTGATCACGCAACCAATGAGCAGGATGTTACACTCACTAATTCTGAATCTATCGTACTCAATCAAAACGTACCGAATCCTTTCGCTGAACAAACCACTATAACATATCGCTTACCAGAGTCTGTTGTGAAAGCACAAATGATGTTTTATGACATGAACGGAAAACTCATTCAGGTTGTTGATCTGGATGGTCGTGGAGCAGGACAACTCAATGTTTTTGCAGACGATCTAAGCAACGGAATTTACACCTATGCGTTGGTTGCAGATGGACAAGTGATCGATACGAAGCAAATGGTGAAGTCGAAGTAATGAAAGAGTTATTATTCACTTTCACCCACAAACAAAACGGATCTCAGTTTGAGATCCGTTTTTTGCATTTTATTTTTTGACTTGCTATTCTCTTGTCATACTGAGCGTAGTCGAAGGATTACTTATTTCGCCGCTCTCGTACGTGTAACTTTCTTCTCCACTACAGGCTCTACCGGACGACCGTTTCCAAGAAGGAAATCAGCATCAACCAGGATACGTCCGCAGTGTTCGCAAACGATGATCTTTTTGTGTGTACGGATATCTAACTGGCGCTGTGGCGGGATCTTGTTGAAACATCCACCGCAAGCATCACGCTGTACATGTACAACTGCAAGTCCGTTACGAACGTTCTGACGAACGCGCTGATATGCGTTGAGCAAACGCGCTTCGATTTTTTCTTCAGCAACTTTTGATCTCACGAGCAAATCGTCTTCTTCTTTGCGTGTTTCAGCAACGATGTCTTCGAGTTCTTCCTTCTTCAGGCGGAGATCTTCTTTGCGCTCATCAAGCATAGCCT
>CAYUTR010000391.1:0-4452 GCA_964447465.1 uncultured Chryseobacterium sp. | reverse complement strand
AATATCGATCAATACAAGCCTTGGGGAGAGCTCATGGGCGATACGATGACGAAAACGGTAAAGTGGAAGAAGCTTCATTGGCCGAAGGTTGACTGACCGCTGCCATGATCGAAATCCTTATTCTCAACTACAAAGACGCAACGGCGCAAAGGCAGCGCAAAGGTTAGATGTCAAATAATAATTGTCATGGCTAAATACTCAAAAAAAGCTGAGAAGAAAATCGGCAAGGTGATGCACGAGTTTAAAGAAGGTAAACTCAAGTCAGGCGGCAACGGAAAAACAGTGAAGAGCCGAAAGCAAGCTGTTGCGATTGCGATTTCAGAAGCGAGGGAAGCTGGCGCAAAAGTTCCGAAGAAGAAGTCGCCTTCTCGCAGGAAAGCAGCTTAGTGAGTTGGGAGATCGGACCCTTCGACTACGCTCAGGACAAGGCTGGGAGACGGGAGTAACAGCTATTTTCCGTGGGCTGAAGCCCACGGTTATCGCCGTCAACATGTGATATGAAATTGCACAGGCTCGCGTGAAGAATTTATTTTGCCGCAAGCCCGTGCACTTTCGCAAAAACAAACAGCGGCGATAACCGTGGGGTTTACCCCACGGAAGCCAAAATAACTCCCGACTCCGATCTCCCGACTAAAAAAGCGTGTACTGTTCCTTAATCGAAGATGGAATATCGAATTTTCCATCAACAGCATCGGCAGTAATTGTATAAACCGGTGAGGCCGTATCACGAGAAGCAACAACTACTTTCGTATTGCCTGCGTGTTTCGTGAAGAGATCATGCACAAGTTTAACGTCGTTATTGTCGCGCGATAAGTGAGCAGGCATTACCAGGCTCATGTAACCCGCTTTGTGATTCACGAAAAGATCCAGCGCCTGTGCATTCGACAGGTGACCGTGATCGCCGGCGATGCGTTCTTTCAGGAATGCAGGATATCTTCCGTTCTCAAGCATGTCGATATCGTAATTCGATTCGAGAAATGCAGCGTGACAGCACTTGAAATAAGTACGAACGTTATCGCATACAGAACCTATATCCGTCATTACACCAATAGTTATCCCGTTGCCTTCAACGATGAAACTAAATGGATCGGCCGCATCGTGACGTTTCCCAAATCCCGTGACCGACAAATTTCCGACGGAAATCGCTTTATGCGCTTCGAATGAACGGATGAGCTCTACATCGATCTTTACCTGACTGTTATTCAGAGTTCCGTTTGAAATGTAAACCGGAATCTTGTAGCGACGCGATGTTGCTTCCACTCCACGCACGTGATCGATATGCTCATGCGAAATGAAAATTGCTTTCACTTTTTGCATGTTTATTCCGATCCGGAGCATGCGTCGCTCAATTTCGCGTAAAGAAATTCCAACATCTACCAGCACAGCCTCATTTTCGTTGGCGATGTAATAGCAGTTTCCGTTGGAACCGGAATTGAGAGAAGCGATTTGGAGGGACATGTGCCACGAAGATAAGTACTCGGTGCTCAGTTCTCGGTGCTCGGTTTACGTTCTTTGTGCACAATTTGAAGCTTTTCGACAGCTCATCGTTTGCTGATTGCTTGAGGATCATCGGTAATATACACTTCTTGCTCCTTTCGGGTTTTCACAATCAGTATATCCTCGGCAGGGATTTTAAGTTCCTGGAACGATGTCGGTTTCCAGTTGCAAACGCCTGTCACGATAACTTGCTCACCAGGTTCCAATATACCTTCCTGATAGCGCAAATTGCGATTGAATCCCAGAATAGTTTTCAGATCAATGCCATGTTCTTCGAGAAATGCCTTTTGAATGTCATCCGGTTCATCGAGAAATCCGGAGGTGTACTCCTGATCCGCAATCAGGTACGCTTTTGGGTGATCCGATATCACCACGGCGTAATGATCTCCATCCTGCAATATCACATCGGCCATAACTTCCTCCTCAGCAATTTTACGCCATCTCTGTCTCCCGTACTTTTCCTCTACGATTACAGAATAGTAAACACATTCTCTACCGGATAAAGGCGCCTGAATAATTTCACCGATTGCACTAATTCTTCCGGTCAGTCTAACATAATCACCGTTAGTTACATCCCGGATGTTTTTTTTAGGAATCCTTGCAATTGCCCGTTTAATTCTGGCTCCTTTAGAAAAGTAATAGGAGACGCCTCCGACTATCAACGCGAGAATCAAAACGAGTATGAAAAGAGCCGGATTACCAGAGCGAACGGCCAACAACAAGTTATCCATTCTCAGTTTTTATCACATCCGGGTCATCCGACAAATACAACTTTCCTTTTTCATCCACGTTCATAATCAGCACCCGATCTTGTGTAAGATTCAGGTTTTTACCTCTCGCACTTCCCCACATTCCCACTCCAACTACCGCTACCATTTCGTTCTGCTCCAGGATTCCTTCCCTGTAACGTAATTGTTTATTGAAACCGAGTAACCCGGTGCTGTTCTGCCCGTGCATTCTCAGGTACTCTATCAGTTCAGGTGAGGCATCATTAAATGTCCCGGAAGAAAAGTTTGCGTCCTGTACGAGGTAAGCCTGAATGTGTTGCGGCTCAACGAACGCATATCCCATACCATCATGAACAACAATATCCCCTCGTTTCTCCTCATTAATGATGGTTACCCATGAACTGCTTTTTCCATGGCGACGATGTTCCTGCACTTCCACATGGTAGGAAGCACAATGGCGTTTGGAGAGCGGGGCCTGCAGAACTTGTCCCGCATACACGATTTTCCCGATCACTTTTGCTTTTTCACCGGGTGTGAATTCATGAATGCGCTTATATGGTGTCTTTTTCAGTGCGCGTTTCACAATTGCTTTCTTGCTGAAAAAGAAAGCGACAAAGAAAATTCCGACGAAAACAACGATAATGAGGACAATGATTGCAGGATGCATAGGTACAGTTTGAGAAATGAAGATACATGATTCTTAAAGAATGCTAAAATATTCTGTTGCACTCACAGCATTCCGCAATCATCACAGTTTTGAATCTCTTCACGGAAAAAAAAAGCGTGCAAGTGATTTGCATCTTCATCACTACCGCACTTATTATGCATGCATAATTAATCGCCACACGTAAAATTGTTTCAGAACAGCCGTTTTGAAATAAAAGTGTGGAGCGACGGAAACACTAACACTTTTTTTTCAAAATTAATCTACACCACACAACAGAGATTATTACACACCCCACTCTGTGTAGCGTGTTACACTGATTTGAAAATTTTCAAATTGTTTCAACGTTTAGTTCATCTGCAGTAAATCGTCGTCGGCTGGAATTGGCTATGCGCATGAATGAACATTATTCACTCACGAGTTTTTAACAGAAAATCCAGCGGCACCGTTGTTGACCATATTCAAACAGAAATTAAGTGAAGTTGAACCGTGTAATTAAACACCCCATGAAAATAAATTTACTTCGCCTGTTGGTCTTTGCAACGATCAGTACTCCAGGCGCGCTCTCAAGCCAGAACCAAACTCCTATTGCAGTTGACCACGAACACGAAACGTGGCAAGGAGTAAACCCAAACAACTCACTCGCCGGTTCCCGATCGACAGACCAGGGAAATTCCAAAAGCTACAAGTACTTCAAAAATTACCATGTAAACGACTGGTATGTCACGGACAGTAAACAATCCGGAACAAATGCAGGTACATCGCGATCGGGAAGCAAAGGCTTTTTCAAAAGTGCTGTTCGAACGAAGACACTTTTAGGAACAGGCTTCACCAACCTGATGAAGTGCTATGCATCCATTACACCTTATGGCCCTACATCATTCTGCCAGGGTGGTTCGGTGGTGCTGCACGCAAGCTGGGGAAACTCGTACCAATGGTCAACCGGTGCCACCACACAAAACATTACTGTAACCCAGTCGGGTACATACTATGTTACGGTGACCACCGGCAATTGTTGTGAAACAGCACAACGCACCGTTACGGTTTACTCTAATCCTACCGTAAGTATTTCCGCAAACGGGCCAACAACTTTCTGCCAGGGTGGAAATGTTGTACTCACCGCTTCGGGCAGCGGTAGTTTTTTATGGTCAACCGGTGCTACCACGGCAAGCATCACAGTAAACAGCAGCGGTACATATACAGTTACTAAGACTAACTCCAATGGATGTACGGCCACGGCCTCGCGAACGGTAGTCGTCACGCCAAACCCGGCAGCTACCATTACGCCAAACGGGCCGACAACTTTTTGTCATGGCGGATCTGTTGTATTGACTGTCAGCAGTGGCAGCTCATACGCATGGTCAACAGGTGCTACAACACAAAGCATTACAGTTAACGCATCGGGTACATATAGTGTAACGGTGAATAACGGTCAATGTACCTCAACTGCTACAAGAACTGTAACGGTAAATCCTAATCCGGTAGTGACCATCACACCAAACGGACCTACAACTTTCTGTGTCGGCGGCTCAGTCCAGCTCACAGCAAGTGCAGGTTCTTCTT
>CAYUTR010000390.1:0-4469 GCA_964447465.1 uncultured Chryseobacterium sp. | reverse complement strand
AAATTTGGCTTGCGTTTCAGTTCTGCAGCAATCGCGTGTAACTGAATATAGGATTCGGGTCGCAACGTCGATTTATCAAGATCGAAATTAATTCCACGCGCAATGAATGTTTTTCCCGCTTGTATCTGATCGGCAAGTGCAGTAGGCTGGATTACTGACATCGGATTTTCATTGGTGAGCTCAACTACAATATCATCGGCGTAGTAGTACGAATATTCCGCGCGAAGTACAGATGTTTGGCGCGTTACCACACGGGTTGCACTATCGTTGTAGAAATTTCCGAATGTGAAAAACCGTTCTCCGCCTTGTGCAACGTAAACGTTTTCAATGATGGTCCATTTCTCCGGATCAGTTTGCAATGGACGTGCGTCGAGCCACAATTGCGGCGATTGTTCAATCGGCAGATTCGTATTCTGATCGCTGTATCGTTCGTTCGTGAAATAAACTCCAAGATCATTCACGAGGTAAGCGTTTTTATTTCCGGTGCTCACCTTCACGCGAAAGACGTACTTCTTTCCTTTCTCCAATGGAGTAGACAACTCTCCGGTAAAATATTCACGGTATTCTTTATCCGGACACCAGGGAATAAATCCGGCGAACGCACGACCGTTGAAACTGGAAATTGAACCGCCGTACAGTGGAATGTTCGACGTGTTGAAAGAGTTCTGAAGAAAAAAATCAGAACTGCCGCTTGTTGATTGCGACCAACCTTTCACATCGAACGACTTGAACATATCGCCGCCGAATAGCCAATTAAGATCAGTGGCTTTACCGGATTGTTCGAAACCGGGATTGACTACAAGATTTTGCGCGCATAAGTGACTTGTTATTGCCACCGCGACTGCTAGTGTAAACTGATTGACCGCTTTCATAGCTCAGCTTTTCAGCATAATGCAGCGATTGGTGGAAAGTCACAATTGGGCGATTAAATCTTACTTTTGCATTGATATGAATAAGATTCTCGTTGCCAATCGTGGTGAAATTGCCCTTCGCGTAATGCGTTCCTGTAAGGAAATGGGCATCAAAACAGTTGCCGTTTTTTCTGAAGCCGATCGGAATGCTCCTTTTGTGCGTTTTGCTGATGAAGCAATCTGCATTGGGCCGCCACCTTCGAATCAATCGTACCTCAAAGGCGACAAGATCATTGAAGTCGCGAAGCGGCTAGGTGTTGACGGCATTCACCCGGGTTACGGATTTCTTTCTGAGAATGCGGAGTTCGCAGCGGCGGTTGCAAAAGCAGGAATCACTTTCATCGGACCATCTCCGGAAGCAATGGATATGATGGGCGATAAGCTCTCTGCGAAAGCTGCAGCGAAGTCGTACAAGATTCCAATGGTTCCAGGTTCAGAGGGCGCAATCTCTGATGTCAAAGAAGGAAAGAAAATCGCGAACGAAACCGGATTTCCGTTGCTGATCAAAGCAAGCGCGGGAGGTGGTGGAAAAGGAATGCGCATCGTTGAAAATATTGATGAGTTTGAAGAACAGATGAAGATGGCCGTGAGTGAAGCAACTTCTGCTTTCGGCGACGGATCTGTTTTCATTGAGAAATATGTTGCCGGTCCACGCCACATTGAGATTCAGGTGATGGCCGACAATCACGGAAATATCTGTTACCTGTTCGAACGCGAATGTTCTGTGCAGCGTCGTCACCAGAAAGTGATTGAGGAAGCGCCTTCAAGTGTACTCACGCCTGAGATACGTGAGGCAATGGGCAAGTGCGCAGTTGACGTTGCGCGTGCGTGCAAATACTCTGGCGCAGGTACAGTAGAATTTCTTCTCGATGAGAATATGAAATTCTATTTCCTCGAGATGAACACACGTCTGCAGGTTGAACATCCCGTAACAGAAATGATCACAGGCGTTGATCTCGTGAAAGAACAGATCCGCGTTGCAAGAGGTGAGAAGCTATCGTTCACTCAAGCTGATCTCAAAATCAATGGACATTCCGTTGAAGTACGCGTCTATGCCGAAGATCCAACGAACAATTTCTTGCCCGATATCGGCAAACTCGTAACCTATCGCCGTCCGCAAGGAACCGGTGTGCGCGTCGACGATGGCATGGAAGAAGGTATGGATATCCCGATTTACTACGACCCGATGATCGCCAAGCTCGTTACTTGGGGACAGAACAGGGAAGAGGCCATCGATCGCATGATCCGCGCTATTGACGAATACCGTATCAGTGGGGTAGAAACCACGCTTTCCTTCTGTCGTTTTGCACTGGAACACAATGCCTTTAGGTCGGGCGACTTCGATACGCACTTTATCAAAAAGTACTTCAGACCCGAGATGCTCAAATCGGCCCGAAAAGAAGAAGAAGAAATAGCAGCGCTCGTCTCATCCTGGTGGATTTCCGGTCAGAAAAAGACCAAAAAAGTGGTTTCTGAACAGGCGGGATTTTCGGCCTGGAAGATTAATCGCAGCTAACTTTTCCAAAGTTTGGCGAAAGAGCTGAATCAATGTAAATATTAACTTACTCCGAACTATAACCGTCGCCCAACTTTGGAAAAGTTGCTGCGATCTGTTAAATCTCGCGAATTCCGGTTACTTCCGCCACTTGTTCGTAACAAACAGGTATACCAAAGCGTTATGCTAGTAAATTGGCACGTGGTTTGGATTTAATCTGATAATGAAAAACGCTCTGTATATCCTGATTTTGTCCTTGCCTCTCAGCCTCTTCGGCCAGACAGGTGGCAACCTCTTTATCGGCGATGTGAACGAGTATCCAAAGAACATGGTTACGTACGAACTCGATGAGAACGGCGATACCATGCCGCATATCCAGCATTACACTTGCGTGATTGTTGCAGACCGTGTGTTTGCAACTAACAGAGAAAAAATCAAGTGGGACAAACTGAAGCGCGATGTAAAAGCGGCTTACCCGTTTGCTGTTCTTGCGAAGATGAAATTGGCTGAGATGGATTCTCAGTTGGTGCTCATCACAGGCGAAAAAGAACGCAAAGAGTACAACGAAAAATGTGAGAAGGAATTAACCGCGCAGTTCGAAACCGACATGCGCAGCCTCACCAACACGCAGGGTAAAATTCTGTTCAAGCTTATTGACCGTGAAACCGGTTCTACAACTTACCAGCTCATTCAGCAGCGTCGCGGTTCATTCTCGGCCTTCATGTGGCAGAGTGTTGCATTCGTGTTCGGGAATAACCTGAAGATGGAATACGATCCTGCAGGAGAAGACAAGGGCATTGAAGATTGCGTGAAACTCATCGAGCTCGGAATTCTCTAAGCGATCCCGTAAATGGAGACCGACAATTCCATCTCCGCTTTCAATTTCTTTATTGGTTACGAATCACAGAACGTGTTCGTGTATTTCATGATCATTCCGCTGATGTGGGCTGCGGTCATTGACTACAAATGGGTGCGTAAACCTATTGCGACAGCTGCTTTCGTTGCACTGCTGATTATTACTGTCATTCTTTCCGGAGGTTGGCGCGAATTTACTTCCGATTTCTATCTCGGCGGAGTTGAATTCTGTGCTTACTGGAAGCAGTTTGGTTACTCGTACGCTGAGGCGTGTGTAGTCTGGTGCATCATGTGGCCATTGGTGATCAGCATTGCGCTTACATTGTTTCCGTCCCGAAAGAGTCTGGCTAAATCATAATCGCGGTTACTATAATTGACTGCGTACTGCCAACTGCGTACTGCCTACTTTTTTCTCAGTCTGCCTCCAGTGAAATAATACTTTTTATAGTAATTTTCATTGAGCGAACTCACCGTAACTCCGCTGTGAACAGACGCGTGAGCGAAATACGATTTTCCGAGATAAACTCCAATGTGAGAAATCTGTCCGCGTTTGATTTTGAAGAACACCAGATCTCCTTCACGTAAACTGTCTTTCGGAATCGTATCCACCATCGTATAAATGTTTGCACAACCACCGGGCAACAACGTGTCATAGCAGTTCGTATACACTTCACAGGCAAATCCAGAACAGTCGACACCTTTCTTCGAATGACCGGCATGCTGATAACGTGTGCCTTTCCAGTCGTAAACCAGCTCGTAAAGTTTTTTGCTTTGCGCTGAATCCAGATTGAGCCCAATGTCACGGTAATACAGGAACACATCGCTATCGGCTCGCATGGTATCGATCCGTGCCGTATCCTGCGCACACAATTCTCCAGCGAAAACGATCAGTAGTAGCGCAAGATTCCGCATCATTTATTTCTTACGATTTCAAACCAAAGTTCGCGACCGGCACGTGGCTTAATGGAATTCAAACACGGCTGCATCACCCTGATAGTAAAACGTTCACTGAACAGGATTTCGTATTCCGCTTTTGTTCCGCCGAATGGTGGACCGCCATCATTTGGAGTATCGGTGAAGAGTAATCCAGCAAGTACACCGTTTTCATTGAGCAACTCGTACATTTTGTCGCGATAGTTTTTTCGCAATGACGGATCAATTGCGCAGAAAAAAGTTTGCTCAATCACCAGGTCAAATTTTCCGGCGTT
>CAYUTR010000389.1:0-4509 GCA_964447465.1 uncultured Chryseobacterium sp. | reverse complement strand
TTGGTGATTATGCATTCGACAGTCAGCGACAGATGCTGGAGCATGGAGGCAAAGGACAGAAACTTACTTCGAAAGAATCGGATCTGCTGCGTTTGCTTGCTCTGCACAAGAATGATGTTCTTGATCGTTCGCTTGCACTCAACACTATTTGGGGCGACGACAGTTACTTCAACTCACGCAGTATGGATGTTTACATCGCGAAGCTGCGTAAGTACCTCAAAGAAGATCCGACTGTGGAGATTATGAATATTCACGGAAAAGGATTTCGGTTGATAGCTAAATAGACAACAGTTGGGAGACTGGAGTTAGTGTTAATAGTTAAGAAGAGCGGTGTATGCCTCTCTTTTGCTTTCCTGCCGTGGGCTGAAGCCCACGGTTAGCATTTGTAGCAAGGTTAGTAGTAATGCATCGCCGCTGCGCGACGCTGAACGTTCACGAGCGCAGCTCGTGCATTCCATTAAAAACAAATGATCGGATAACCGTGGGCTTCAGCCCACGGCAGTAGAAACAACTAAAATTTCACGGCTACGCCCACTCCAATCAATTGCCTGAATTGCAATCGCGGACCTTTTCCATCAATCACTCCATCGTTGTTGTTGTCAACGGCAATATCGATGTCGTTATCGTAAATCGCCTGCATGTTGAGACTCGCTGAAAGGAATTTGTTCACTTTCATGGTAACTAAAACTTCTGCGTTCACATCGATGTTCTGCGGACGATCGAGATAGTTGCTGAAGAGTTCCAACCGTGCAAGCAGGTTTACATTCTTCATCACATCACCGCGGTATTGCATGCGGAAATATCCTCCGAATTCCTGGCGAACATTTCTTCCCGGGATCAAACGGTTTCCTGCGGTGTCATATATTGCTTTATCAACCCCGAACGCTCCCGCATCGGCTAACGTCTGATTCATCACGTACGTGTACTTCGCTGTTGCTGGTGCAATGAAAATCGAAAACTTATCGTTGGGTTTATAATCAAGTCCAACTGCAACGATGAGATATCCCGGCGACATGAAATCAGAAATCAATGTGCGCGCCGTATCTCCCTGGTAAGTATATCCCGGTGAAAACTGGGTTTTGAAATTGGCCAGCATGGAATAATACCACACTTTCTTAAACGCGTATTGTCCGTACTTTGATGTGATGTCGAATTTATCATCTGCTTTTCGCACCGTCGAACTTGTCCCTTGCTTCATCAGTCCGTAGGAAACATCGAGGATATTGTCCCAAGTCGTCGTTCCTTTTTTGTAATTCGCATACGTGCTGAAGAGAAACTGTCCGGAGATGGTGTTGATTCCACCCGCTGCCCAATTGGTGAACGACGCCTGCGTGAAATTGAATCCAATGAGTCCGCCGTGTTTCCAGTTTGGAATTACAGTGTCAACTTTCACCGGTTTTTTCGTTGTGTCAACAGGTGTTTGTGCAAACACAGTGCTGCACATCACGAGACAAATGATAAGTAGAATATTCTTCATGACTATTTTTTTGCGAGTAAGTCGCGGATTTCTGCGAGCAGTATTTCTTCTTTTGTTGGTTCCGGATCCTTCTTGATCTCCTTCGCCCTCATTTTGTTGATGCCTTTAATTACAAGGAACAATACTAAAGCCACCAGCAGGAAATTGATGATTGCAGCGAGAAAGTTTCCGTACTTCACTGTTCCCAACACAGTGAGTTCACTTAGATTTTTAATGCGCGCAGCCACCATTAGCGGACTTAAAACAAGCGGCGTAATCACATCTTCAATCAATGATTTTATAATCGTTGTAAATGCAGCGCCGATAACGACACCGACTGCCAGGTCAACAACGTTGCCCTTAATTGAAAATTCCTTGAATTCTTTAATCAATCCCATAGGGAGATAAGGTTAGGTTTTGGGTGAGACAAAAGTAAATGAATTGCACGCATGGCAGGAAATAATCGATAATCCGACCATCACACCGGATAGTTTGCAGCATTGAGTAGATAGGCGTCGCGTCATTGCGTCGCATCACCATCGCTGTTAAAGGTTGCCAGTCCGTCCACCATCAACCGGAACATTAATTCCGTTGATATAAGCTGCCGATGGAGTCGCCAGAAACGCAATAGCCGCAGCCACTTCTTCCGGTGCTGCAAATCGTCCAGCTGGAATTTCATGCAGCATTTCTTTTTCGAGATCGGCAACGCTTGCACCTGTTTTGGTCGACTTCGCTTCGATCAATCCCGACAAACGCTGTGTTGCTGTTGCACCGGGAAGAACATTGTTCACCGTAATTCCGAATGATGCAAGTTCCAATGAAAGTGTTTTCGCCCAATTGCCTACTGCGGCGCGAATAGTATTTGAAACACCGAGTCCTTTGAGTGGCTGTTTCACCGAAGTAGAAATTACATTAATGATGCGGCCGTAGCCAGCAGCTTTCATCCCGGGAATTACAGCTTGCGCAAGAATGTGGTTACACAAGAGGTGTGAAGAAAATGCGTTCACAAATTCTTCTGTCTTCGCGTCGCTGATCGGTCCGCCGGGAGGTCCGCCCGTATTATTCACCAGAATATGAATCTGTTTTCCGCTTGAAATATATTTCTGCAAAGCAGCGCGAACATTTTCAGGATTGGAAAAATCGGCAACAATATAATCGTGCTTACCGATGCGCTCCAGTTCACCGATTGTGGCTTTCAGTTTTTCTTCATTCCGCGCAACGAGTGTAACGTCAGCGCCCAACAAAGCCAGTTCAATTGCAGCTGCTTTTCCGATGCCTTGTGTGCTGCCGCAAACGAGGGCGTGCTTACCTGTTAAATCGAGATTCATAGAACGAAAGTAGCCATAAGTTGGGAGATGGCAGACTTCAAAACCGTGGGCTGAAGCCACACGGTTATCACTTGCCATTGCTTTTGTAGGAGGTGCAGGCGAAAAAATGGCTTTGCCATTTTTTCGCCTGCAAATATCATATGATAACTGATGTGATGATGACCGTGCGGCTTCAGCCCACGGGACCCGAAATCACTCCCGTCTCCCATCTCCCGACTCCCATCTTTTCCTATCTTTATTGCACTATGATAACACGCCCTTTCAACTTCAAAAAATGGATCGACGATAACCGTCACCTCCTGAAACCACCTGTATCAAACAAGGTTGTTTATAAGGATGCAGAGTTCATTATTATGGTCGTTGGCGGACCGAATTCGCGGAAAGATTATCACTTCAACGAGAGTGAAGAATTTTACTACCAACTGGAAGGTGGGATCAATGTCATTCTCCAGGAGGACGGCAAAGCAGTGAACGTTCCGATCAATGAAGGTGAAATTTTTCTGCTTCCGCCAAGTACACCGCACAGTCCGTTACGTGGACCGAATACAATTGGACTTGTAATTGAACGCAAGCGCCGCGAAGGAGAAAAAGACGGACTGCTTTGGTTTTGTGAAAAGTGCAACAACAAACTGTACGAAGAATATTTCGTGCTTACTGATATCGCAACGCAGTTCCAGGGAGTATTCGCGAAATACTACGGAAGTGCAGATCTCCGCACCTGCAAAAAATGCGGACACGTAATGGAACCACCTGCTAACCCGGTTTAAAGTCCGCGAAGTATGTCGGGAAAATTAACGCGCAAACAACGCGCAGAGCTCCAAAGTCAACAGCACAAATCGGCAACACCTGAAACGGTAGCAACGCCGAAGAAAAAAGCAGCACCAATAAAAGTGGCGCTTAAAGAAAGTGCGCTTGTTCGTGGGCTGAATTTAATTCTTCTCATTCTGGCGGTTGGTGTTTACTGCAACACGCTGGTCAACCAATATGCGCTCGACGACTATGGTGTGATCCTGGAAAACAATACAACGAAACAAGGTGCATCAGCAACATTCAAAATTCTAGGCTCTTCTTACCGCGAAGGAATGATGGGTGGCGACAACACATTGTATCGTCCGCTATCAAAAGTAATGTTCGCCTGGGAATGGAGTCTTTCGGAAAGAAGTCCCGGTCTCAGCCATTTCGTGAACGTTTGTTTGTTTGCGCTGAGTATTGTTTTGCTCTTCCGCATGCTCAGGCGTTACATGAAAGAAAATATCATTGTGCCGTTTGTTGCAGCTGCAATTTTCGCTGTACATCCGATTCACACCGAAGTCGTCGCCAATATCAAAGGACGAGATGATATTTTGTGCTTTCTGTTTTTTGTGGTGACGGCGTTGTATGTTCATCGCTACACACTTGTGCAAGACACGAAGTTCCTTGTCATCGGGGGCGTCTCCTTCCTGTTGTGTATGCTATCTAAAGAATCTGCAATCACATTCGTTGCAGTGATTCCTTTAATGCTGTACTTTTTTACCGAGTCAACACGCGAAACTTATTTTAAAGTCAGCGGTGTTGTAGCTGGGGTTGCGCTACTGTTTCTCTTTATCCGATGGATCGTTCTTTCCGGCGGCGGAATGAGTCCGGTTCCGATGGTAGACAATTACATCGCAGGAATTGACGGATTCGTTGGACAACGCGCAACTGCCATTGCAATTGGCGGACTGTACTTAGTGAAACTCGTCGTAC
>CAYUTR010000388.1:0-4514 GCA_964447465.1 uncultured Chryseobacterium sp. | reverse complement strand
ACGATTACTTCTGTGGAGACTTCGCTTTTGCGAATGATCAGAATTCGCATACAACGGGCTGTACTTCACCAGCACAGGTAACAATCGATGTTCGTCCGTACATCAATTATGGCACGGGTGTCATCGTTGATACAATGCTGGTCTTGAAGTTTGTAACTGGTGGTGCAACCCCGGTTTCAAATTTTGACGCGAAAGATCGTGCAGGTGCAGTGCAAACAATTAACACGGCGCGAGGTGGTACTGTGCTCATTAGCCAGTCGGCATCGAACTATCAGGTGTTCATATACACACCACCGCGATTGTTCATGGGTGTTGACTCTTTCGAATATGCATTTGAAGTTTACGACTTCCAGGGAAATATTCGTGCGCGTTCCAATAAGGCCCGCGTTACGGTGTTCGTTGGCCCACGTTGCAATACTGGTGTTATAAATACTGCAGCTCAACAAGGCACACCTATACTTGACTAAGCAATAACTTGATCAATGAAATCCGGAAGCAACCACCTTTTGCAGAAAGTAACCCTCGAAATCGGGTTGGCCTCACAAGATGGTGCATTCGAAATACAGAATCGGATTTCAAATGCGTTTCAATCGGGAATACTCCGTGAACTGGAAGTTCTTTTCGATAAAACAGCAACAAGCAATCAGGTGATCTCAATAGACAAAATTGAGATTGATTTAGGTCGTCTTAATGTTTCCCGATTGGAAGAAGAACTGGCGACTGCTGTAGAAGAGAAGATGTCCAATTTTCTGGTGGCGCTGCAAAACGAAATCCGAAACACTGGTACTTCAACATCAGACCGGCGACAATCGCTACAGATTCGTTATCCTTTGGCTGATGATGCGCACTTTCAGGTTGACATAAACATTGCAGATACTGGTCTTTCATTATTTGAAAAAATAACACATCTGCTCGAATATGGAATTCTTCCTACCGGAATTATAGATTCCTCGAGCAAACGGCTTACGGAGCTTATTGTTCCTGTACTAAGTGAACAACCGGAGCAATTTATTCAATACTTGCGAAAGAATGCTTCTAACATAAATGTGCTAAAGCGTCTCGCACTAAATCTGACTAAAGCTCAGTTGCAATATCTGTGTGCATTGTTGGGATGTCCGTTCTCCGCCAATCTTCCCAAGTTGATTGAAGATTTCAGTCACTTCTTACATGACAGCAAAGTTACCACATCAGATTTCCGGAAACATGGTCCAATACCTCTTGGTAATATTCGGGATCAAATTTGGTTATCGGTCATCAGACACTATGCTCTTCGTGAGGATCAGAAATCATGGAATGCAAATCAAACCATTGGTGACCAAGGAATTCTAATTGCAAGAATGCTTCTCGGAGAATCCGGTGTGCTGGAAAAAGTTCTGCTAAACTTATTCAGTAGTAGGCGTCCAAATCAGAAAATAGCCAACGGAGATGAAAAGACATTTGGAAAACTTCATGAGTCAATCGTTGCGGCACTTGATTTGATTGTTGATTCCCTGCCCACAACACTTTCGGGGCGAATTCAGCAAAAACGTAACGGTAAAGCGAATATTAACGATGCAGACTTATCTGCATTAGTCACGCGATTACAATTATTACCAAACCTGATCGAAAGCGAAACTGAAGTGGTAACCAGGAAACAGGATGTCCCCGTTTTCGAATTCAACGAAACGTCAACAGAACAACCGCCTCAACTCGAGACGGGTGTTTACATCAATAACGCAGGACTAGTTATATTGACGCCTTACCTGAAACCCTTCTTCGGGAATCTTGGGTTACTGGAAGGAAAAAAATTCAAGGATCAGGATTCAGCGATCAAGGGTATTCACCTGCTTCAATATATGTGTGGGTTAGCTGAAGAAAAAGCACATTTGGAATTCGGCGAACACGACTTATTATTCAATAAAATTCTGTGCGGCATCGATATTACAGAAGTGGTTCCGGAAAAAGTCGAACTGACGGCAGAAGAAATAGAGGAATGCATTGGCCTGTTGCAATCCGTACTCCAAAACTGGAGCATAATGAAGAATAGTTCTGTTCGCGCCCTGCAGGTGACCTTTTTTCAGAAACAAGGCCGACTTAAAAAGGTTGGTTCGGACTGGGACCTACTCGTAGAACGAGACTCGGCTGTCGAGATCCTGATTGATAAACTACCATGGTCGATTTCCATGACAAGACTCCCTTGGAACGACTTTACAATTCACACCCAGTGGTAGCCCAGAATGTCCGTTAAATAATTAACGAATTTTTTATTGAATTTTCACACCCAGGGCTTGATTTATGGGTTTGCACACTATATATTAGCAGAGTAAATCGAGTTCAGCATTATCCCTGTCTCTTTTAGCCGCTAACTATTTATGCTTTTACTGGAGTACCCTTTCTGCTCAAATCATTGGGCGGGACATGAAAATGTCTCCTCTAATTTGTTGCAGGGAAACAAAATTTCTCTAGCGAAAAGAAAAAATCGTCCGGACAAGAAGAAACACATTACGTCTATGTTTGCATCCAATGGCATGACTTCACTCGCGCCGGATGCGCCGACATTGCGTTCTCATACGAACAGTAAATATGTTCGTGTGCCATTGGAGAATTCCCCCCTCCTGGGCTGTTGGGATCAATCAGAAGTAGATTAACAAAACATGTTGTTTCTGGTTCGCAGTGGTATTTTACCTCTGCCTGGAAGAATTTTGTTCTCATTAAACCATGGGGAATGGAAAACTTATCTGCGCTCATCAATAGTCTGAGTCCTGGAGAGGACAAGCTGATCAGACACTTTTATAAACTCCGTGATTTCGGTGAGTATCGAAAACGCGTACAACTTTTTGATCTCGTAGTTGAAGCCAAAGCGCGAGACGAGATTTCACTAGCCAAATTGATGGGCTATACATCCGCGAATGCATCGTATCACAATCTCAAATCAAGATTGAAATCAGACATTGTCTGCATTTTGCTGATGCAGGAGTCTTCGTCAAAATTCTCGACGCCATACGCCCAGGCTGCATTCAGTTGCCGACGAGCTCTGCTAACAGGAGAAATATTACTCAGTCGGGGAGTTTACGCTGAAGGAATCAATCTACTTCGTAAGGCCTCGCGCGTCGCAGCAAAATTTGAATTGTATGCGGAACGAATTATTGCGGAGGACTCGCTTCGAAATCACCACGCAGGATCAAATGCATCTGATGAACTTAATTTAGGAACGGATGCAATTGAATCAGATTATCGGTTGCTCGGTAACATGATGCAGGCAAAAAAGAAACTTTATGAAATTACTTTTCCTGAAGGAACAGGCGAGGAACAACGTACATCCTATGCACCGGAGGAAATTCTGTTTGAACTTGAATATCTGGAAAAACAATCAGGCTCTTCAAGAGTTCGATTTTATAGTCAGTTATCGAAGCTCAACATTTTCAATACTGCGGGTGATCTGGACAATGCCATGAAATGTGCAAAAGGATTGCTGAAGTCGATTGAAACCGATCCGGTGATCATGTCGAAAGCAAATCAAGCCGGCATTGAAATGGGAATATCTAATATGTTTTTGCGCAACGGTGACTATCCTAACGCCGCGCAACATGCAACTAAGGCTGCGTCTCTTTTCAAAATGGGAATGCTAAATCATTTAAGAGCGCTGACCATCTTATTTTATGCGCAGGTTCACTGCAAAGAAATAAGTCAGGCCAAATTGACACTTGAATCGATTTTCAATTGTCGATGCATTAAGGAACAAGCCAATGAACCTCTTCGACATCGCCTCCTTCTTCTTAAAAGCTGGTTTGGCCTTACCAGAGGTGAGGTGGATAATGCAGCTGCGACACTAAGGTTATGTAGCGAATTGACGAAAGAAAAAGGTCTATGGTTTTATGGTTATTCCTTACTGGAATGCATGATCATGATCGAGAAACGCGCGTATGATGCAGCGTTATACAAACTTGATGCATTCAGAAAAGTAATTTCACGAAATGCGAAAGACGCTTACGCAAAACGGATTGCTCTAATTGTCGGTTTATTGCGCCATCTGATTCGTCATGAAGGAGATTTCACAGCTGTGGTTGATGCGCAGCCAAAGGAATTAAAACAATTGAGTAGCAGTAATCCCGAAATAGTGTGGGACCCAACAGGCTTTGAACTCGTGAGAGTCGAAGAATGGATATTAGCCCGCAGTAGCGTAAAAACGTAAAAAATGGCTCCTGTCGTTGAACAGAAAATGTCACTATGATGTTGATACTTTGGAAGCCCGATTCGGGCAATTGTGAAAGAGGTTTGAATACATTAAGTCGTAGCGTCCCCTCAGGGATGTTGCAAATGGTTAACTGCGTTCGGAGCTATCCCCCCTCTCCGGCGCAGTTTTCCTACTTCGCCCGTTTCGCATAACCTTTCAGCATTCTCGTGATTGTCTAAATACCTACGTGACCACTTGAAGACGAAGCAATTACAGTATCGCTTGTTGTTTTTCTAATATTCAGACAGCCTCACAAACCGCTGTTCCACCCACCTATCCAGGTCCTTCTCGTTGTAAATAA
>CAYUTR010000387.1:0-4557 GCA_964447465.1 uncultured Chryseobacterium sp. | reverse complement strand
CGAATCAGCATCATGCGCCGAATCAACTTTTGCCATAGAATCAGCGAGGAAATTTTCGCGCTCCATCATTCGGATAAGGCTATCGCCTGTGCTTTCAGTTTCATTTACAACTTCTACTTCTTCAGCAGAATCTGCGACGCGTTCTTCTTCAGATTGTCCGCAAGCGATAAATCCGGTTAGGAATGCTGATGCGAAGATAATTGTGAGGGCTTTTTTACTCATGATGTTTATTTTTTTTCAATTTGGAATTCGTGAATCCTGACTGCTAACGTCAGGATTTCATGGTTGGTGTAGCGTTTTGTGGCGCTAAAGTAATCAAAACTTTATATCTGCCCATAGAGGGAACTGATTCGCTATTCTCTATATTTGAAAGCATATTTGTGACGAATCTTAACACTTCATACCATGGCTTTCGAACTTCCTAAATTACCTTACGACTACAACGCACTGGAACCGCATATTGATGCGAAGACAATGGAGATACATCACTCCAAACATCACCAGGCGTATGTAACTAATCTCAACAACGCAATCGCAGGAACCGGTGGAGAGAATTTGTCAATCGAAGAGATCTGCGCCAGCATTTCAAAATATGCTCCGGCTGTTAGAAACAATGGTGGCGGACACTACAACCACTCTCTGTTTTGGACAGTAATGGGCGGTAAAGGAGGAGCTCCAACAGGGGCAGTAGCCGAAGCAATCAATGCGGCTTTCGGCAATTTCGAAACGTTCAAAACACAATTCGCCGCTGCCGGTGCTACCCGTTTCGGTTCAGGATGGGCATGGCTTATTGTGGGTGCCGACAAGAAACTGGCGGTGTCTTCTACCCCTAATCAGGACAATCCTTTGATGGACGTTGCCGATGTAAAAGGCACGCCGATTCTGGGTCTGGACGTGTGGGAACACGCTTATTACCTGAATTATCAGAACCGTCGTCCTGATTATATCGCCGCTTTCTGGAATGTGGTGAATTGGGATGAGGTGGCACGACGTTTGCAAAAAGCCTAACAACTATCTCTAACCTACCCACCCTATGAAATCCTGACGTTATAGGCAGGATTCACGAATTCCAACCTAAAAAATGAAGACGTATGAGTAAAAAGCTTCTTACCGTAGCAGTTGCAGCCATTTTGCTCACTGTGATGACTCCAACACAGGTTCAGGCCCAGAAATACCTTGGTCAAACTGTAGTTGGTACTAACGCTGCATTCAGCCTTGTTGGCGGTGCGCTTCGTGGAATTTTTAATGTCGCAGACGCGAATATCGAAGGATTCACTACCAAAGTTACTCCCGGTATGGCGTTCTCTACTGATGTTGGTTTGTCGCCGCGATTCAGCATGGGCGGAGCATACTTTTTGCAGGTAGCAACCATGAACTGGGATTCATACACAGACACGAACGGTGTAGTTCACAACAATGGAGATTATTATTTCCGTGCAAGCCGTCACAACTTCGGTATACGTGCGTTGTTTCACTTCGGCGATGAAGATGATTTTGACCCTTACTTCGGCGTGAGAATCGGCATGGCGCGATGGACTACTTCAAGCAACGTTCCAGACTATGAAGACCTCGGTATTTTCGATGCAACATTCTTCCGTTCACGCGTATTGCCACAGGTATTGTTTGGAGTTCGTTATTTCTTCCTGCCGTTCCTTGGCGTCAATGCTGAGATCGCAGTAGGATTCCCTTACTACCTGTCCACAGGAATCAACTTCCGTTTCGGAGGAATGTAAATTATACTGTGTCAGATTTAAGAATCTGACACCACACAAAAAAAGGGAAGGATGATCTTCCCTTTTTTTGTGTGGTGTCGGGATCCCAATCCCGACACAGCGCCAATGTTCAACGAAAATGCACAAACTGTTTGTCACCGTAATCGTCCTCGTGCTTCTGGTGTTTTCTCACCGTGATGTTCGTGCTTCGGTTACAGATCCGCCAAACGACTCGCTGATCACGCGTGATTCCATTTGCGACACAGCACGCGTGTTATTGCAGGAACAATTTTCACCAGCACCAAACGAAACCTTTCGTAAGAAAAAACTCATTACCTCTATTCTTGCATTTCCCATTCCGTTCGGATTTATCGGCTTGCACAGAATTTATCTCGGCACCGCGCCATGGGTTCCTATAGCGTACTTGTGCACGGGCGGAGGAGGTTTAGGATTGCTTCCCATTCTCGACTTCATCTTTATCGTTGCAGCTGATGAAGAGGAATTCAAGAAGTATGAGGGCAACCCCAATTTCTTCATGTTTGTCGATTAGTTGGGAGTTGGGAGATCGGAGACGGGAGTAGAACTAGTTCTACTCCGTGGGCTGAAGCGCCACGGTTATCAATGGTGTTGTTCTTAATAGATATGCACGGTCTTGTGACGAAAATAAAATCTTCACACAAGCCCGTGCACTTCTAACCAAACCAATTGAAATGATAACCGTGTGGCTTCAGCCCACGGCGGAGTATTCAAATAAATTACTTGTTTTCACGCGCCCGTCTCCGATTCCTGTTCTGGGCGTAGTCGAAGGGCCCCAACTCCAATCTTATTCGACAGTAACCGACTTCGCCAGATTCCTCGGCTGATCCACATTACATTCACGCAACACAGCGATGTGATACGCGAGTAACTGCAACGGAATTACACTGATAAGCGGCGCCAGTTTTTCATCCGTTTCCGGAACTTCAATCACGTAGTCGGCCATTGTTTTTACAATCTCGTCTCCTTCGGAAACAACTGCAATCACTTTGCCTTTACGCGCTTTCACTTCCTGGATGTTGCTGACAACTTTCTCGTACGATGCGCCTTTAGTTGCGATAACAACAACCGGCATTTCTTCGTCGATGAGTGCAATCGGCCCGTGCTTCATTTCTGCAGCAGGATATCCTTCCGCGTGGATGTATGAAATTTCTTTCAGCTTCAGTGCGCCTTCGAGTGCAACAGGGAACGTATAACTTCTTCCGAGGTAAAGAAAGTTTTTCGCATCCCGGAAAATAGACGCTAGATATTTCATCTGGTCGTTCAACTTCAGTACGCGCTCTACTTTACCCGGAATTGCTTCCAGTTCGCTGAGCATTTCGCGGTAGTGACTTTCCGTGATGGTGCCTTTCTTGTGACCAAGCAACAACGCCATCAACGTAAGAACCGTTACCTGCGAAGTGAATGCTTTTGTTGAAGCAACACCAATCTCCGGTCCTGCGTGTGTATATGAACCTGCATGCGTCGTGCGCGCAATAGTTGAACCAACTACGTTGCACACGCCGAAAATTGTAGCGCCTTTTGATTTCGCCAATTCGATTGCAGCAAGTGTATCCGCGGTTTCTCCGGATTGCGAAATTGCAATCACAACATCGTCTTCTCCGATAACCGGATTGCGATAACGGAATTCAGAAGCGTATTCTACTTCCACCGGAATGCGTGCGAGATCCTCGAAGAGATATTCTCCAACTAATCCTGCATGCCACGATGTTCCGCAACCGATGATGATAATGCGTTTTGCATTCGTGAACTTGTGCAGGTAATCGCGGATTCCTCCAACGGCAATCACACCTTCCTGCGCATTCACGCGTCCGCGCATTGAATCTTTGATAGAACGCGGCTGCTCGAAAATCTCCTTGAGCATGAAGTGATCGTAACCACCTTTCTCAATTGCTTCGAGCTGTATCTGCAGTTCCTGTATGTACGGATCAATATTTTCGTTGCGGATGGTTTTGATCGTCAGATCGCCTTTGCGGTTCACCACTGCAATCTCTTCATCATCGAGATACACAACGTTCTTCGTGTACTCAACAATTGGTGTTGCATCGGAAGCAATGAAGAATTCATCCTGCCCAACTCCGATTACGAGCGGAGAAGATTTCTTCGCAGCAATCAGAATATCCGGATTGTCTTTCGAAAGAATCACCAGGGCGTAAGCACCAACAACGTTGTTCAGCGCAATACGTACTGCTTCTTCCAATGAAACATTCTCGTGCTGCTGAATATCTTCAATCAGGTGAACGAGCACTTCTGTATCTGTATCGCTTTCGAATTTGTGTCCGCGCTTTTTCAGCTCGGCTTTCAGCGGCGCGTAGTTCTCGATGATTCCGTTGTGGATCAGAACGATCTTACGGCTCTCCGAATAATGCGGGTGCGCGTTAACGTCGTTCGGTTCACCGTGAGTTGCCCAACGTGTGTGACCGATTCCGATTGTTCCGGAACGATCGCGTTCACTCGCAAACTTTTCGAGGTCCGCTACTTTTCCTTTGCACTTATAAACGTGCAGATCATCGCTGATCAATGCAACGCCCGCGCTGTCGTAGCCGCGGTATTCAAGACGATGCAAACCCTTGATAAGAATCGGGTAAGCTTCTCTTTTTCCGATGTACGCAACAATTCCGCACATAGTGAGCTGTGTTTTTAGTTGATACGCGTGTATACCAGGCGCAGGTACATTCTTTTCGTTGGATCTGCAGCACCACCGGTACCGCCAATCACGGAACGTCGACCGTTTTCTGTTCCGAAAATTTCCTTGAGGAAAATTCCGTTGTTCTCTTCTTCTCCGCTGATTATTCCCTGAATGTAGCGC
>CAYUTR010000386.1:0-4580 GCA_964447465.1 uncultured Chryseobacterium sp. | reverse complement strand
AAAGACCGTGTCCGTCTCCAGAGCCTGCATACAAAAACGGCGACCGTCATTGCGAGCTTGCGAAGCCGCCTTTCATGATACGAATGTAGAATTCGCAGGAGAACTAAGGCGTTTACAAACGTTTATGTTACTTTCTACCCGACCCTCGGACGCAAACGGCTGCATGTTACGCTCGTGTGTACGGTCACTACGGTTCCGCAACGTGGGATCGCTTCGCAAGCTCGCGATGACGGTAACCGTTTGCCCCGTGCACTTCACAAACTCACTATGACGACCGCGACGGGAGAAGAGGAACTACTTCTTCCTCTTCATCTCATGCAACTCATTCTTCACCACCTGCAGAATGTCCATCATCTGATTCATATCCGGCGCATCCCCTTTATCGAATTCTTTGGTGTTGATGCTGCACGAGAACTCCCACAATTCCAAAACATCGCGCGCTGCAACAGAATATGGTTCGTACTTCGGATTATCAGAATGTAAGTGAAGCACTTTCGAATGCTTATCGGGGAACACACGCTTGTACACCAGACCATCGTCTTTCGTGAGTACTATATAAGTATGACCTTTCTTGATTTCGGATTTGTCTTCCACGAATTTTCCGATGACAAATGACCCGTCTCTCAAAGGCATCATGGAATCTCCTTTGATCGGGAATGCACGCATTTTTCCGGTACGCAGGAAAGGCAGACCAATACGCGGTAGTTCTTCGATGTATTCCGGATCGGCGTAACCGTTTACGTAACCGGCAGATGCCTTCAGCGTTACCATCTCGATGCGATCGTTGTTGTCGGAATCAACCTGCACTGGAAAGAGAATACGTTGTCCGCCTATATTAATAGACGGAATGGATTCTGCTTTCGTGAGATCGTAGCGCACGAGAATGTCGATCGGCAGACGGAAAAAATCCGAAAGCGTGAGCAGCATATCTACCGGCGGAAAAGAGCGGTTCTCTTCCCATGCACCGAGGCGCGATTTTTTGATACTGAATTCATCAGCGAATTCTTCCTGCGTGAAGCCTTTGAGCTTACGGAGATGGGCAATGTTCTTTGCTAGTTTCATAACACAGGCTTTCTAATTTTAACCACGGAGACACGGAGACACGGAGATTTTTCGTGTTTAGGGCCTTGTGAATCAAAGGTAGTAAAACTAAATATTTTAGTCAAGATAACTATCCTAATTAGTTATCACCAAGCCCCTAAAAACTCGAAATTTTAACAAACCAGGCAAACCTTCTCCGTGTCTCCGTGCCTCCGTGGTAAATTTTTGAAGTCTCGGCTTAGTGCCGCACAACAATCTTCCGGGTTTGCCCACCATTCACATGCAGCAAATAAATCCCTTCCGCCAACTCCGAGGTATTCAGCTGTAGAACTGCGTCATTCCCGGAAACTGAGCGAACAACTTTCCCGCTTACATCTGTAAGGACAACATCAAGTTGCAGCCCGCCCGGATTGGAAATATTCAGCACCTCATCGGCAGGGACAGGATAAAAATCAATTTCCGTATGCGCTGCTGCAGCAATATCCAGACACAGATCAACCACAACAGTTATCGTATCGGTATCTATACAACCGTTGCCATCATTGCCGGTAACCGTATACGTTTGCGTTGCAGACGGAGTAAAAGAAAGTCCATCTGTTACTCCGTTACTCCATGCATAAATGGCAGCTCCACTTCCTGTAAGCGTAACAGCTTCTCCTGTACACAACAGCGTATCGGTTGCATTCGCCGTTACCGCAAGTGTACTCACCACAATTGTATCTGTAAACATGCTGATGCAACCGTTCAGGTTGTAAGAAACAGTGATTGGTGTTGTTGCACTCAGAGGACCGGCTTGTACAATTTGTCCCGCGACAGTGTCGAGCACGTTGGTTGGTGACCATGTAATTGTACAAATACTGCAGTTCTGACCCGTGAGTGTAACTGTTGTTCCAGCACCTACACAATAGGAAGAAGCGGTATAGGACGACCCAGGATAAATATTCCGCGTAATGGTGATGTATCGGATACCAAAACAACCAATGGAATTCGTGGCGGTAAGTTTATACATGGTCGTCTGCTGAGTAGGTATCGCCTGAACAACCGAATCGGTTTGCGAAAGAAGTGTTGCCCATGTTGTGGGGCCTGTAATATTCTCCCAGAGGAAAGTTACGTCCGGATCGAAACCGTATGCCGACAACGTTACCGTATCTCCTGCGCAGATGGTGGTGGTATCAGCTGAGGCAGTGAGGTCATTCATCCAACGCGTGTAAATCCAGTGCGAAGCGGTATCACTTCCGAATGCATTGGAAACAATCAATGTTACTTCGAGCGAATCCCATGGTATACAGTAATTGCCCAGAAGAACCGCGTTCTGAAGCAAAGGATTACTGGTCATGTTCCAGTTGTACTGGTCAGGAAGATTCGTGCTGCGATCTACAAACTCAATGTAATTGTTGCAGCTACCGAAGCAGAACAATGTATCGGAAATGGAAAAATCGGCAACAGGTGGTAATCCTACAATAGAATCGTGAACAGAAATATTGTCGAGATAAAAATTATCGTCTACCCCACTCTGCCTGAAATCTTTTACAAGCATCAGACTGATTTCTGTTTCCACACTTCCATAAATCATCCCGCCGAGATTCACGGTTGCTTTGTACCATTGCGCCGGTGATGACGGAATAAAATTTGTTCCGGTGTTCGTCTGCGTCATCATCGTATCATAAATAACATCCAGCCAAATCGTGCGGTTATTGAAACACCATTGACGTCCGCGTACCATTATCTTGCGATCAATTGCATTCGCATAATCGGATGCGGCTACATAAAATGTCAATACTGGATTCGTTAACGTATCGAGATTGAATGTGCCCAGAATAATTTTGTTGGTATCAACCCCAACATTATACTCGGGACGCACGAACAAACAGGAATCGGAATTGTATCCTACGCCTGTTCTGATTTCCCATGTAGTATCTGCTGCCTGCACACGAAGATGTCCATCGGGCAATGCAAAATTGTTTTCGAAATTTTCAGTGAACGGATAATTGTCGAAGTAATACATACCATTCCCTGTCAAGAGTGAATCGGAAGGTTGTGCCCAGAAAATCATGTTGTGAACTTGCGGCACACCATTGAAGTACGCAGTCATGGAAATGTTCTTGTATCCCGGAGTCGCGAACGAAACGAGCTGTACGCCCAACGAAGAAGTTGCTGGTGTTCCTCCCTGGAAGATCCAGTGGACACTATCGGGAACAGCCGTCACCGGATTACATACGAAGTGGTGAATTTCCGAAACAGTACAACCTGTCTGGTATGCGGGAAATTCTATCACAAGAATTTCTGCTGTGTCACCGCACGTTGGTGGAGTAAGAACACCTGTTGCAACGAGATTACTGGTGATGGATATTTCCCTACGGTTGGCTAATGGATCATTTAGAACTGCCTGCATACGTGATGCCTGCCCTATCGTGAACATGTGCATGCAGTATGCGTAGTCCATAAAGTTCTGCACGTTTTCAAAGTTGCCTGGATTGCAGGAGTTCAGTGTAGTATCGCATACGTACGAGCCGGTTGTGATAGGTGTGTCCGCAACCAGGTCATCGCCACAAACACCAATGGGCCCTTGTCCCCAGATGTGTTGTAACCCGAGCCAGTGTCCGAGTTCGTGAAGAAATATGTCCGTACGAAAACTTCCTATCGTGAGGAAAAATATTCCATCGTTTCCAAAGGGCATGGGAGAATTCCACGGTTGTGGCATGGTGGCATATGCTGCCGCACTGGGAACAAACGGAACATTAATATGTACGTTGAAATAATGCTGGTGATCCAGTTCATGCTGTACGGGGTCCGATATATTGTCGACCTCGTGGTAAATGATTCCGCTGATGCAGTTCCCGGCTGTGTCGTATCGCGCAAGGCGTAATTCCATCTGCGCATCACCGATGATATTCCGGAAGGGAGTGGCGATCAGCGAAGTGTCGGCATTTTCCCTGCGTAAGTAAACATTTACTTCGTTTATAATTGAGTCGATCTCGCGAAAGGTGGGCAGTTGCGGTGCACTCATACTGTCATAATATATGTGCACCACCGTGGGGATAATGTAATTTATGGTAACCAGCTGCATAGGCGGATACACGCGTGCGTTGGTCGCTGAATCGCCGGCGATAACGCGACAGTTGGTCTGTGCAAAACTGACGAGTGAGAAAAACAGCACGCAGAAGGTGATCCAGAAGCGGAGAAAAGGAAGTTTCATAAGAGGTGTTTGCCAATGGGAAGATAGTAAATCACCGTGAATCGCGGCTCTAAAACTTTACCACGGCGACATCCTTCGACAGGCTCAGGACAGGCTTGAGCACGGGGCAAACCAAAAACGGATAGCAGCGTTCCTCGAATTATACTTCGGTAACTCTGTACTCCGATCATGGGATCGCTTCGCAGGCTCGCGATGACGGTAGCCGTTTTCGATTTCGCTCGCGTTTTTGGCATTTAGCTAAATTTCTTAGTCACGTTTCCTATTATCCTTAGCCTAACTTTAGGGTGGCTTTGGCTCCTGGAGATTGAGGCTTTGTTGCGCCCAAGGGCGCTTTGCCACAGAT
>CAYUTR010000385.1:0-4584 GCA_964447465.1 uncultured Chryseobacterium sp. | reverse complement strand
GCAATTCTTCTTGGCGACAGCGACGTTGTTGTTGCAGGCGGAATGGAAAATATGTCGGCAACTCCGTATTACATGGAGAAAGCACGCTACGGATACAAGTACGGACACGGTCAGCTTGTTGACGGAATTGTGAAAGACGGTTTGACTGACGTGTACAACAACAATGCGATGGGCTGCTCTGCAGATCTGTGTGCAACTGAACACAACATCACGCGTGAACAACAGGATACATACGCGATTGAATCTTACAAGCGATCTGCTGCTGCATGGTCTGCGGGTAAATTCAAAGACGAAGTTGTTCCTGTAACCGTGAAAACACGTAAAGGCGATGTTGTTGTTGCTGAAGACGAAGAATACAAAAACGTTTTCTTCGATAAGATTCCTGGATTGAAGCCTGTGTTCACGAAAGACGGAACAGTTACTGCTGCGAATGCATCGACGATCAACGACGGAGCTGCTGCACTTGTGCTGATGAGCAAAGAGAAAATGGAATCGCTCGGACTAAAGCCAATCGGACGTATTCTTGGATATGCTGATGCAGAACAGGCTCCGGAGAAATTTACAACTACTCCTGCTATAGCATTACCAAAAGCCGTTGCAAAAGCTGGATTGAAAATGAGCGACATCAACTACTTCGAACTGAACGAAGCATTTTCAGTTGTTGCACTAGCGAATAATAAACTGATGAATCTCGATGCAGCGAAAGTGAACGTGAATGGCGGTGCAGTTGCGCTTGGACATCCGCTTGGAGCTTCCGGTGCGAGAATCATTGTTACACTGTTGAGCGTGCTCAAACAGAACAATGGTAAGTACGGTGCTGCGGCGATTTGCAATGGCGGTGGTGGTGCGAGTGCTGTTGTTGTCGAGAACTTGCAATAAAAATAGGAACGCGGATTTTTATGTCCGTTGTTTTCTACGTGCCCGCATGGATTCGTGTGGTAAATTCAAGAGTACGATCATGGATTTTATGAGATAGGCTTGTTAGGTTTATCTCATAAGATCTGAAACCGAAACGAATATGTTCACCGAAGTGATCCTGTTAAAGACTAGCAAGCTTCGGAAATAAAAAATCCGCGTTCAATTTTCATGCAGTACGGAGTCTGTCATCTAGCGATTGTCCCTTGCAGAAGAGAACCTTCTGACAAGTCGGAAATGATGACCCAGCTTTTGTTTGGCGATGCAATCGAAATTTTAGAAGAGCAGGAAAACTGGCACCGCATCCGTATCGAGTGGGATCATTACGAATGCTGGATTGATCGCAAGCAATACACGAAGGTTTCCAAAGCAACATTTGAAAATCTGCGTGACAATCCTGCGCCGGTTGCGACAGATATTATTTCCATCATCGCTGATCTGAAAGCGGGTGCCTCCTTCCCTATTGTTGCCGGAAGCTCTATGCCGTTCTGGTATGATGGAGATGTTCGTATCGAGGAAAATCAATTTCGCTTCGATGGAACAGTTCGCATGTTCGAACAAGAAACGGTGCGAAATTCTATTGTAGAAACAGCATTCACGTATCTCAATGCACCGTATCTCTGGGGCGGACGATCGCCATTGGGAATTGATTGTTCCGGTTTAGCGCAAACAGTTTTCAAAGCAAATGGAATGCGTATCAAGCGCGATGCATGGCAGCAGGTTGAAATCGGTGAGCCGTACTCGTTCGTTGAAGAAGCGCAGCCGGGTGATTTAGCTTTCTTCGATAATGAGGAAGGAAAAATCACGCATGTTGGAATTGTATGCGGAGAAAATCGCATCATTCATGCTTCTGGAAAAGTACGCTTAGATCACTACGACCATTACGGCATCTTCACTCCGGAGCGCGGTGGTTACACCCATAATCTCCGGATCATCAAGAATATTTTACCATAGTTACACTATTTATTTATTCTTTGTATATTTGTAGTATAAATGATTGAACTATGAATTTAAGAGACAAAAGAAAAATGGTGAAGGAGCGGATCGACACAATGGTCGAACACCGTCTCGATGCGCTAATGACACTTCTGAAAAATCAGGCGGACGATTTATTAGTTCGTGAAGATGATCTTTCGTTTACGGAATATGGCAAAACTGAATCAGAGACGGTTTCCGGTGATGACTTCGCGAAACGAATGAGGAAGTCTCTCAAGAAGCGTCAAGCTGCAAGGAAGCTTGTTGATGGATTGACCAAAATCCAGCTGGATGCGGTGGCAGCGTTATTGGAGGAAGCTGGTGATGGATACATTATAAGTCAAGAGGAATGGGCGGAGATTGATCAGCGAGTCAAGGATGTGGAAGAAGGAAGAGTCAAGATGGTTCCAATGGATGAAGCCTTGGAGCGAGTGAGGGAGAGTCTTAGGATTCTCAAAAGGTAATGTTCGCTTCGGTGATAAATCCCGGAGCCGAAACTGACCTTAAAGAAATTGCAGCATACATTGAAATCCAGGCTCAAGGATTTGGTTCGATATTCCTTGCAGAATATGACAAAACCGTGTTGCACATTCGCCAGTTTCCAAGAACCACTCCTTTACGACGTAATAATCTTCGTCACGTATTGATTGGAAGATTTCAGGTTTATGTGGTGTACAAAATATATCGCGATAGGATTTATGTGTACCGGTTGATTCATGCAGCCAGAAAACCCAGCTGCCGCTACAAAAAATAGCTAATGGTACTCATACGTCCACGAAACCCTATTTTCTCTTCCAAGATCAACAATAGTACAGCTCAGCGGCAGTCCATCTGCATTGTAAACAGTTGTATACTCCGCTCCTATTTCCTCATCATCTACTATCTGCAGGTAACTTGCCCAGTAGCCCTGAGGATCAAATGTCCATTTTTCTGACATTGATGCATCGTAATCCAACTCCTCTGTTGTGGAAAAATCTTCTTGTATCATATTTCCATTCGCGTCATATGCAAACCTGTACGTATTGGAAAATGTACCGTTACTGTAAATTCTTGTCGCAACTTTGTTCTGCGCATTGTACGTGAATGAGGTGGTGTCCGCAACAAAATTCTTTCCGGAAAATGATTTATGTATTTCCTTTGTTTTCAGACCCGCCATATTATAAGAATAGATCCGTTCGCTGAACTTCTGATCCTTTCCTCCTTTTAATGGTTTACGAAATTCAGTTTCACTCACCAAACGATTCTCTTTATCATACGCATACTTTCTGGTAATCATACTATCGCGCAAGTTCACGGCATGAACAGTTTTATTTCCGTTTTTGTCGTACTGAAAATTATTCACGTGAATTTTTCCGTTGACTTCGTAACTGGTCGTCGTAACTGGATTTCCTTTGTCGTCCAGTTTAGTAACAACACTGTCAAGCGCAGTATGCTTAAAGTTACTGACCAGAGTACGTCCGTTATCGCGAACGGCTAATGTAAATTCGTAAATGACCTCGCCGTTCTCCTTCGTCTGGTAATACGTATACGCTCCCTTCTCATCAAAACGACACGTGCGCACCTCGGTGACTGTATCAGATTCATCACCGTCATAATCGTCGGTAGTCACTGAAGTGCGTACCACAGTTTTTACTTTCTCCGGATAATCAAAACTGGAGGTTACATCCTTATTTACAAACTGTCCGAAAAGACAAGCCGGCAGGAACATTGCGATTGTGAGGGATTTCATATGCTGTAGTTGGTTGCAGTAATATTACAGGATTCATTCCAAAAGAAGCTTCACGACTACCACTTTCGTACTAAATGCGTGAGGCAACACAACAATTCGAGTCTGAAGTACGTAGTGCTACGGATGATTTAGCGATTAACGTATTCCCACTTGTACATGATAATCTCCGACTCGGTCGTGTAACAACACGAGACAGGCAAACCTTTTTCGTTGTATGTTGTTTCCCAACGCAAGACAAATCCGTAATCATCACCTTCATCGGAAAATACGTGACAATATCCTTGTTCGTCGTACGATGCCTTCGTGATTACACGCGACGTTGTGCCATTCTTATTCTCATAAAAATACTCCCGCTTTAGCACACGACCCTTGTCGTCATACTTATAAGAAATCCGCGCTTTACTTTCTCCGTTCTGCCGCGATTCTTCCTGCTTAATCAAACGACCCGACGCATCGTACTCATACCACACTGTATCACGACTGCGCACTGAGTCGGGCTTTCCGTAAAACAGTTCTATCATACGATCGCATTTACCGGAAGAATTATACGTGTAAAATGACTCGACATCAAGATCCGAATCCGTACGTGTGCTTGAACTTCTGCAACTCTTCTTCTTCACGAGGTTTCCTTTCTTGTCATACGCAAATTCTTCAAACGATTTCTGGTCATCAAAGATTATCGATTTACGAATCAATCTTCCTGACTTATCGTATTCGTATTCTGTCAACAATTGGTCCCGTTGTTCAGGTGCATACAACTCTGATAGTACCTTTCCTTTGGCATTGTATGTAATTGTTGTGAGCGACGGTTCAAAATCATTAGCGCTACGGATGTACTTTGTTCGCGTTTTGGCATCGTACCATGTCGAATCAAATGTGACGTCACCATCCGGAAAAACACCGGCACGTGTAATCCATTCACCAGATTCATTGAATGTAAATCCGGATTGCGTGAGCGGAATCAA
>CAYUTR010000384.1:0-4585 GCA_964447465.1 uncultured Chryseobacterium sp. | reverse complement strand
CCGTCGAAAGACAAGGATCTGATGGATTCGCTCATTACAAAAGAGTATCCATTGATTCGTGATACGATCACCACACTTTCCGAAGGCTGGAGTATTGACGATCGTGAACTGATCAAGTTCATCTTGCTGAAGTGCGATACACTTTGGATGATGGACAGACAGGTGATGAACGATCTCGGAACGTTCGAGAGTTATGATGATCCTACCACTGTCTTTTTCGCACGACCACGCGTATTGGATCAGGACGGAGATATTGCGGTTGCGACCAGCGAAGTGAGTGACCTGTTAGACTTCCTGATCAGCCAGCAATACAAAGCTTCTACTTTGAAGCGTACAGAAATGCTTGAGGCATTCAACCAATTGCGTCTCGTTGTATTTATCCTTCTCATTGTTCTTCCGATAGGAGGAATCGTGATCGGATTGCTTACAGCACGCACAATTACCAAGCCGGTACGTAACCTGAAAAATACGCTCCTGCAAATGGCGCGTGGTGTTCTGCCGAAAGGAAAAATTCCGAATCGTAACGATGAAGTAGGAGAAATGTCGGTAGCGCTGAACAACCTTGTTGATGGTATGCGACTGACAACTGAATTCGCGCGTGAAGTTGGTTCAGGAAACTTTGACTCGTACTACAAGCCGTTGTCGGATGAAGATTCGCTGGGCCATGGACTCATAAAAATGCGTTCCGATCTCCGTGAGAATGAGCGTGTACTCGAAGCAAAAGTTATCGAGCGAACTGAGGAAGTTGTCCGTCAGAAAGAAGAAATCGAAATTCAGAACCGTAAGCTTGAAATTCTCTACAAGCATATTACGGATAGCATCCGCTATGCGAAACGTCTGCAGGATGCAATCCTTCCTGCTCAGAATACGATTGAACGCTTGCTTCCTGATTCATTCGTGTTGTTCAAACCGAAGGACATTGTAAGCGGCGATTTCTACTGGCTGTTTGAAACGAAGAAAAGTATTTTCATTGCGGTTGTCGATTGTACCGGCCATGGAGTACCGGGTGCGTTCATGAGTATTGTTGCACACAACATGCTCAACCAGATTGTGAAGGAAAAACCGGAACTGAATGCAGCTGAGTTTCTCGACGAGTTGAATTCTCTTGCAGGAAATACAATCAATCAGCATTCGGAGGATTCTGCTGTTCGCGATGGAATGGACATGACTTTGTGTATTCTGCACAAGGAGACCAACATGGTCGACATCGCCGGCGCGAACAACCCGTTGTACATTTTCAGAAACGAAAATCTTCAGGAATTACGGGCAGATAAATTACCAATCGGGTATCTCGAAGATCGTCCATCCAAGAAGTTCACCAACAACCGCATTCAGCTGGAGAAAGGTGATACGATTTACCTGTTCTCTGATGGATATGCCGATCAGTTTGGTGGTCCGAAAGGCAAGAAATTCATGGTTGGACAGTTCCGTTCATTCCTGAGCCAGATTCATAAAGCACCGATGAAAGAGCAGTACCGTACACTCGACTTAACGATTGAGCAATGGCGAGGAAACCTCGAGCAGGTCGATGACATTCTGGTGGTTGGATTCCGCATAGTTTAGTGGATAGACATTAGGGCATTGGGGCATTAAGGCAATCAGGCTGGGAGATGAGTTTTGTGATGAAATTGTTCTAAAATCGAATCCGTTTTTGGCCAATTTTTATTACCCCGGTGCCCAAATACCTTAATGCCCCAATGCCCAAATTTCTATTGCCAATTCCCTTGAATTGTGGTAATTTGGCGTCAACCCGAAGTCCCTTATCCCGGTACCCGCGGTTACTGGCAAATGCAACACATCAGAAGAATTTTCATTCTCGTCGTACTTACGTTCGCTTTCAGCGGATTGTACGCGATCAATCCTCCACCGGTTAACGATACGGTTTGCGAAGCAACTGATCTTGGACTTCTACCAATTCCTGGTCCATGTCCATCCTATCCGTACGGCGACACAATCCAGGTGAGTGGTACAACGGATTGGGCAACGATGAATTCGTTCGACTTTTCACCAGTATCTTGTTTTCCAAATGGGTCGCCAGATGTCTGGTACAAATTCCGCAGCACCGGCAATTACATTTACATAGAACTATTCGGATCGGGCGGTCTTGATACAATGTTCTGCAAACTATACACGAGTCAGGGATCATGTATCGGTTTAATTCCCGGTCATTGTGAAACTACATTCAACGGTGTAATACAGGCTGCAATTCTCACACCGGATATTGGCGGTGAATATTATCTCCAGATCGGCGGAGGTCAGTGGTACGAGACAGGAAACTTCAACTTTGTAATCAAGTCGTTCAACGATTGCAACGACTGTGTGAAGAACTCGCATATCAGATTAGATCCTGCTCCATGGTTCGGTCGATACGGGACGAGCGATACAGTTACGATGTGTTACAAGATTGATCGTTGGGATCAGACAACTACTTCAAAGTTGCACGCAGTTGTTCCGGTGTTCGGCGATGAATGGGATACAACGACGCTCGTAGCTACCCAATTTCCTAATTTCGGAATAGGTTGGATGTGGGGCAATAACATTCCGACACCGATAGGCTCGTATGATGGATTTTTCTTTGATGGAAACCTGGATGGCAATCCAACAAACAATTCCGGTCAGGCAGGAAACGTAACGACTTCGTGGGAGTTCTGTTGGTCCATTTCGACAAAACCTTTCTGTAGTGCATACGATGCGCATGTGCAGATTTTTACATTCAGTGATAATCAGACGGGGAATGGAAATTCAACGGCAATGTGTAACGAAGCTGTGCCGATGAATCTAACCATGTCGGGATGGTGTTGTCCTGATCCTATAATTAGCATAACGAATAACGGAGGTTGTGCGGCTTTCGCAACTGTAATAGTTGACCCGGTTCCAATTAATTCAACAGATACATTCAACATCACAGTTTACGACGATTCACTGGACGTATTTGCATATCAGGGGAACGTCACGACAGGTACTGCAGTTTTCGCATTGCCTGCCGGTGATTATATTATTGAAGCTCACAACGCCAGCGCAAACTGTCCGAGCTTCCACGTGGTGCATGTCCCGGGACCATTTGAAATTGATATCCAACAGACTGTAGTTGGCTGTGATTCCTCAAACGGATCGTCTGCAGTAGCAACACCACTTGGTGGTACGGCTCCGTATACTTACGCGTGGCAAGGAATTACAACAGTCAATGATTCACTCGCTTTCAATTTAAGTGAAGGTTACGCTGTAGTCGCGATAACTGATGCAATGGGATGTACCGTATTGGACTCAATTTACATCACGGAGATTCCAGGTTCGGGAGCAGATTTTGCTTACGCGGATTTCACGTATTGCAACAATGATGATACGATCCAGGTTTACGTTCAACCATTCACCCCGGGAGGCGTATACCAATTGATGAGCCCGTTAACAGCGGGAATCACGGTGAACCAAACTACCGGAACAATTTCATTGAACGGTACCACCTTCGGCCCGCCATTCAGAATTCTGGTAAGGTATTCAGTAGGTACAGCATGTGTAGCTGTGAGTGTAGACTCAGTTCAGATACATGCACAACCGGCACAACCGGTTCCGGTAATATCACCGAATGTCGATTGGTGTATCGGTTCAGCAGTTCCTGCTTTAGGTATTAATGTCGGAGTCGGCCTACCGTTCTGGTATGATCCACAAACTACCCAAACAGGGTTTGGTTATACCATGACTCCACCATTGACAGGAGCATCACCTCCGGGATTGTATCTCTACGGTTTTCAATATTTCTCTGACCTTACTTTCGGTTGCGGAAGTGTTCCGACGATTTTTACACTCACAGCGCACAGCGCACCGGTATTCTCTCCTACTGCTGCGGTGTTGATTTGTCCTGATGATACAGCGATGCTGACTGTAAGTGGCGTAGGTCCGCTTGCATATTCATGGAGTCCGCAACCAACTTTAAGTCCGAACTGGGGCGATACAGTTTACACTTCACCTCCGGTAACAACAGTTTATACCGTAAGTGCATCGGATGGATTCTGTATCGGTACTGCTTTTGCAACTGTGTTTGTTGACGACCCTTCTAATTGTACCGGACTTACAATCACCAATGGAATTACTCCGAACGGTGATGGCCGTAACGATACATGGATAATTGATGGTGCAGCCCTTGCGACTAACATGACTGTTTGCATTTACAACCGTTGGGGATTCCTCATGTGGAAAGGCAACAATTACGATAATTCCAGTGTAGTCTGGAAAGGTGATACACAAGGGGGAGAAGCGCTTCCTGCCGGAACGTATTTCTATACAATCGAAATAGACAACAGCGATCCGTCAACTGGATGGATTGAATTGAACAGGTAATCCGAAGCAATGAAAAAAATTTTACTGATCGCATTTGTTCTGATCGCAGCGGATGTATTCGCGCAAGCTCCTGAAGGAATTAACTATCAGGCAGTGGCACGTGATATTTCCGGAGCGGAGATGCCGAACACTCCGGTTGATGTGCAGGTGCAGATTCTGAATGCTTCGCTTACCGTTATTTACCAGGAAGATCACGCAGATACTACAAATGCATTCGGATTGTTTAACCTCGTAGTGGGACAAGGACAAA
>CAYUTR010000383.1:0-4640 GCA_964447465.1 uncultured Chryseobacterium sp. | reverse complement strand
TATCGGAGTAAGCTCCGCCAGCATATGAAAGTGTATCCAATCCAATAACCAGCGAGTTGTAGAACGTACCCGCAACGTAAACGCTCTGGGTATTCATATCTGTGGTGATCTCCAACCCTCGTTCGTCTCCAGAACTCCCAAAACTAGTTGCCCACACTGGAGTGCCGAGCCCATTGAAGCGTGCAATAAAGCAATCGTAAGTACCAGCACACAACAGCGTGTCAATTCCCATGAACACCGTATCTGCCAGAAAGAAACCTGTGACTACAGCCTGTTGGCTGTTCAGGAATGCAACGGAGGTTGCCTGGTCATCGTATTGCCCACCGAAATCTGTTGCCCACATCGTCTGACCTGTGCCTGGATCTAGTTTGGCAATGAACGCGTCAGAGTAGCCACCTTGTGCTCCTAATATGTGCATGGGTCCGAATACCACTAAGGAACTGTAGATATAGCCAACCAGCGTTACGTCGCCATTTGGATCGAGTGCAACTGAAGTAGCTTCATCGTTGCGTGGACCACCAAAACGCTTTGACCACAGTACAGTTCCATTCGCATCGTATTTCGTAATGAAAATATCCAGGGAATCCTGCATGGAATTCGCGAGTGATACAGATCCAAATACTGCTGTGTCACTCTTAAATCCGCCGACTAAATAAACATTGCCATTAACGTCAGTGGCGATGTCGTTTGCGAATTCATAACCGGGGCCACCACCTGATTTAGCCCATGTCCACGCCGGGAATTGTGCAACGGACAGAAATGGTGTGATGAGAAAGAGTAGGGTGTAGAGTTTTTTCATAGAAATTGGTTTTCGATTTTATTCTTCCTGGCTATTTTCAGGAGATGGACGCGTAAAGGAAACCGGGGCTGAAACTGGTGTAACGTTTCCTGATCCGTCCATGTAAGACACAGTCAACGTATAATCACAATCATCCGGATAGGTAAATAGTCCAGAGCACATATCATGGCCAACACGGATTTCACCGCTGTAGAGGAGGAGATAGCCTGAAGTTTGCTTACCCGTACTTTTATTAGTCACGGTAGTGCGAACATAGATAGCAGAAGAATCACTGACTACACATTTGAAAAAAACATTCGTTGACGGACCGCATCCGTACATGGTGAATGACTTCCGTTGTTCGACTGGTGTACTATTGGTTGCAAACGGTGCTACTGTGTCAATAGTACTCAGGACCCGGTAAGTCACCGGTTCCTTTTTTCGCGTATGGGAGTTAGACCTGTAAAGTATTTCGTCTGAAATTCCCTGTATAACTAAGGTGTATGTTTTACCTGGTGTTAATGGTGTAACGGGTTTTACCAAAGCTTGAGTAACATACATCTGTCCTTGCAAAACTTCAACGACAGAAAGCTTAACCGTATCGCCACCGCTATGAAGGTAAACGGGATATTTATTATTCAATTCCGTGACAATGCTGATTGCGAAATCAATTTCTTGAATGATGAGAACAGGGTTGGCCGACAAAATGCCGATATCAGGTAGAACACGTACATAGCCACCGCCACAATCTGCTCTACAAGCATTAGTGATGATGAGGAGAATTACGAATAAAGCAAGCTTGTTCAGTTTCAACATAACGTTGTTCTTCTATCGGATAACAAGCCGCGTGCAATGTTCCATATCGCTGTTCCTGATAGAGACAACGTAAACACCTGCATCAAGCGTTGACACATCAAATGAACGTTCACCAGGTTGTAATGTTGTATTCAACACGGCTTGCCCGGTTATTGAGAATACAGTGATGGCATGCGTTTCCATTATGGACAGTCCGGATATGCTAACGATGTCATTAGCTGGCTGAGGAAAAATTGTCAAGTCTGGTTTTTGATTCAACATCGACAATCCCAACGTATTCCCGTCCTGGTAAATCCAAATCGTATCGCGGAAAACTCCACCAGCTATTGCAACGTAACCTGATCGCGGTGAAGAGGACGGATTTAACGCAGCATTGATCAATGGATTTGCATTTCCTGTTCCGCTCATGGGTGCGATTGAAATCCACGCATCGGGTGTAGAAGCATTCCATGTTGCCCAGCTGTAATAAGTAAGTGCGGCATTTTGTCCACCACCAACTTCTGCGTAATACAAAGTATCAGGAGTTACTCCGAGAGGAGACGCGTCTTGCTGAACAACAATTGTGTCAATGTCATTTGCATTCTGAACGTAGATATATCCGTACCGAACAGGTCCGTTGTTGGTTGTCGCGGCAAATGTTGCACCATCGAGATAAGCGAAATATCCCGGTGATCCGGAAGAAAGATTCGGTGTAATCCACGCATCCGGTGTTGTAATTGTCCAGTTCAGCAATGATGTAAACTCAAAACTGTTCACAGTACTCGCTGCCGCACCAATCACAATGGTATCTGTTCCGGTTTCAAGATCGCCAGCGAGTGGACGTATCATGAACATGAAATTTGACGGAGTGAACGTTCCTGCAGGGTTTACAACGCTACTGATCGCGTAATAGTTGTTGTAAGTTCCGCTCCATCCGAAATTCATGTGGAAGTTATCGGAAGCATCGTATCCGTCGATGAGATAGAAGTGATTTCCTCCCTTAGCGAAAACAGGCCGTCCTGCATCGAGTTCGAGTTTGATAGCATCAATCAGATCCTGCGTTGTAGGAAACATGAAGACTGCCGTTGGATACAATCGTGGAGAGTACGCGAAATATCGCTTCAGAATTTGTGAATCGAAATACGAATTTGAACTCGTACCGCTGTACATCATATCGCATGCTGCACCCATGTGCCACATGAGTTTGGCAACTTCAACATTTGCTGAACTCACATTATTCGGCATCGCAGCGTAGTTGTAAGTCTGCGTCGCGAAATTTACGCACTGAGTCGGAAGGTTTGAATTGCAGTGACTGCTCATTCCTGTTGCAGGATATGAATAGTATTTGCAGATCATTGCCATCGCCGTCGCGTTACAGCCCGTATAAGCACGTCCGCATGAACCACCAGCACCAACAACCGGACAGGAGTCGTTGTAATAGCAGGTTTGATTCCACGTTGTGGTGATAAACGGTGCGACTTGTGCGTTCACTTTTTCGGTGAAGACAACAAATAACAGACACATGGATAGGAATAGGGTAGAAATACGCATGAAACAGGTAATGGTTCGCTCAAGAAAGTTAGTGAAATTGGCCTGAAGATCAACGCTTCTTCTTTGCCATTTCTTATTCATTTTGATTGTCTGCGACGCTCTTCCCGGCGGCGCGGCGAAACGGAGTCCGTTGTTTTCTAAATAAAGGACCCACGAGAAACGGCGGATCGCTAAAGCGATCTCTACATGTTGGCAGTGGTCTTGATGGAACAAGAATCTTCAAACTTCAGAGATCGCTATTTTTGGTAGTCTGCGACGCTCTACACGGCGGCACGTCGATCCGCCGTTTCTCGTGGGATTATCTAAAGAGCGGAGAAATTATTTTCACTAAGACTCCGTTTCGCCGCGCCGCCGTGAAGAGCGCCGCAGGTAGGAGAGATTATTGCGGCAGTGTAATCACAAACTCCGTCCCAACTCCCAATGTACTTTCAACATCTATGGTTCCGTCCAACACTTCAATCTGTGTTTTCACCATGTACAGGCCAAGTCCTTTGCCTTCGGTTTTATCGTTGAAGCGCTTGTACAGTCCAAAGATATTGTCGCGATGTTTTTCAAGATCAATGCCGATGCCATTATCAGAAACGCGAAGTATAACATTGTTGCCCTCTGTAGCAGACTGAATTGTTATGATCGGAGCGATCTCAGGTCGGGAATATTTCAGCGCATTAGTGATAAGATTGAATATTATACTCAGTATGTATGGCCGCACACTCCGGATAAACGGTGCTCCTGAAAAATCACAAACAATTTTTCCGCTTTTCCGATCAATTAACGCAGAAATACTCTGACGTATGTCTTCCACCAACGATTCAAGGTCAATAGTATCTTTAGGCCCTTCGCTGGTCTTCCTGATTTGGAGCACTTCGTTCAGATCTGTGATAACATCTTCGAGCTTTTTTGCAGATGTGTTGATTCCCGATAAGGCCGTTTGTTTGTCTTCTTCATTTAAGTCAAAACTAAGAAGCCGATTGAGACCCATGATATTAGCCAATGGAGAACGGATATTGTGTGCAACAATATTTGCAAACTGTTCGAGATCGCGGTTGCGACGTAAAAGATTATTGATCACTTCCGATTCGCCCGCAGCATTTTCTGCTTTACCAATGGGTTCCATTGCCTGAAAACGTGTTCCGATGCACAAAACCAAAGCTTCATCGCCGGTAGATTCAGCAGCCGGAGTGAATTCCCACAACACCTGTTGCATGGGCCGACCTGGTTTTGCCTGCATGCGGATGTTCAGACTGCTTACCGTTTTCCCGATGAGGCAAAGCGTAAGGGCATCACGCAGTCGTTCGAGATCATCGGAGAAAATAATATCGCTGTAATGCAGTTGTTGAGTTGGTTCAGATTTACTGAACATTGACAACAAAGAATCAGTGAAGTACAATACATTCCCCTTGCTGTCAAGTACAGCGGCAACGAACAATCTCGACTGCCTGATTTCCTTCGGAACTAATTCCGCGAATTTCGGATTGCTTGCCATGAAGTTGGATGTGTTTGCGGCGACTAAATGTAG
>CAYUTR010000382.1:0-4654 GCA_964447465.1 uncultured Chryseobacterium sp. | reverse complement strand
GATGGTGCGTTGATTGAATTTCGTCCCGATAAACAACCAGTTGGTTTGCACGAAGGAAAGCCGGTTTCGTTTACACTTCAGGAAACACAATTACAGAAAGGGGATGTTATTTATTCTTTCACCGATGGCTTTGCCGATCAGTTCGGTGGTCCCCGCGGTAAGAAATTCAAATATTCACAGTTGAAGGAGATACTTGTGAAGGTTGCGGTGGAATCATCGGATGTGCAACGTGAGAAGCTTGCCTTACTTTTTGAATCCTGGAGAGGAAATCTCGAGCAGGTTGATGATGTTCTTGTAATTGGTATTCGGGTATGAGCAATTACCGGAAAGAGCCAATTGATATTCAGAGTCGGCAGACTTTGCAGAAGCGCTTTAACAAAGCAAGGAATGTGTACTTGTTGCTTTTAGCCCCAGCAATTTTAATCATCACATTACTTGCTGCGAATAGCCGAAGTGCTCAGGAAGCGCTAATGTTTGTACTTACCGGTCTTGTTTATGTCTTATTCGTCAGTGCTTTTGTTGTTCGCGGTATCGTGCAACTCAATTCTGATCTCGACCTTGGTCAAAAAATATGTGGAGAATTTCCCCTCGCCAAGGAAATCCGAAGCGGTCGTTATAGCTCGTTCCTGTATCTGAAAGTTGTGATCGAAGGTCAGCCGCATCTGCTGCAGGTGAGACAAGAAGTGTACGACATATTGGTTCCCGGCGAAATGATCTATGTTGAATTTGTACCAAAAACTGGAACTCTTTTCAGGTTATCTAATCAGGGGAGGGACATGGTGCTTCTGCAATATTAGCCGCATATCCGATGAATTGCCTCTTACTGCCGACTGGCAGACCGCCCAACTGCCTACTGTATTTCGTATCTTTGCACCGTGAAAACGAAGACTTTACGGAAGAACAAAGTGAATGTGGTGACACTCGGATGCTCGAAGAATATCTTCGACTCTGAAGTGCTCATGGGCCAGCTGAAAGCGAACAACTATGAAGTTGAACACGAAAGCAAGCAAGGTGATGCAGCAATCGTAATCATCAACACGTGTGGCTTCATCGACAACGCAAAAGAGGAGAGCATCAACACGATTATGCAGTTTGCAAGTGCCAAACAAAAAGGTCTTGTAGAAAAAGTATATGTCACCGGATGTTTGAGCGAACGCTACAAAGACGATCTCTCAAAAGAAATTCCTGAAATTGATGCATGGTTCGGTACGCGCGATCTTCCACGCATGCTCAAGACGCTCAAAGCAGATTACAAGCACGAGTTAGTGGGTGAACGTATTCTCACTACACCACAACATTATGCTTACCTGAAAATATCTGAAGGATGTGATCGTCCTTGTTCTTTCTGTGCAATTCCTTTGATGCGTGGAAAACATATTTCAACACCGATTGAACAGCTCGTTACCCAATCGCAACAGCTTGCGAAGAAGGGAACGAAAGAACTGATCATGATTGCACAGGATTCCACCTATTACGGACTGGACATCTACGGCAAGCGCAATCTCGCAGAGCTGATGTCAAAACTTTCTGAAGTGGATGGTATTGACTGGATCCGGTTGCACTATGCATTCCCGAGCGGATTTCCAATGGATGTACTCGACGTGATGCGCGAGAATCCGAAAGTCTGCAATTACCTCGATATGCCTTTGCAGCACATTACCGATAACATGCTGAAGAGCATGAAGCGCGGTACAACAAAACAAAAGACGATTGATCTCGTTAACCAGATACGCGATAAGGTTCCGGGAATTACACTTCGCACAACGTTGATTGCAGGATATCCAGGTGAAACTGAAAAAGATCACGAGGAAATGCTTCGTTGGATTGAAGACACGCGATTCGATCGTCTCGGGATATTTACTTATTCTCACGAGGAGAACACCGGTGCATATGTTCTTGTTGATGATGTTCCTGCCGAAGTGAAGCAGGCGAGGGCAGAGGCCGTAATGAATGTGCAGCAGGGAATTTCATTCGAGATCAATCAGAAGAAGGTTGGTAATACGTACAAAGTTCTGTTTGATCGCAAAGAAGGCGATTGGTTCATTGGTCGCACCGAAGGAGATTCTCCGGAAGTTGACAATGAAGTTTTGGTTTCCGCGGCTGAAGCGTATGTCCGTATCGGAGATTTCGCCAATGTAAAAATCGACAAAGCAGAAGAATTCGATTTATACGGTAAGGTTATCTGACCTCCAAATCTGAATGTATGTTGAGATTATTTTCCGGATGTTTAATGGTCACAGTGCTGCTTTGTTCATGCGCAGAACAGGAGACAAGTAACAATCTGGATACGATCCCTGTTGAAGGAATACCACCGACGTCGACAATTGATAATTCACCTTACGGTATTGCCCGTTTCAATCTCATTACTGTCTTACCATTTCAGCCTGCTTCCGGATGGATTAATGTGGACTCAGTTCAGCCTTACGGTGTAGTTGTTTCGCATGCTGTGGTGGGATTGCTTTTTCCTCAAGGATTTGAGATTCCATCAGAAGTTTCGGTAAAGGCAATTGCGAAGCAAGGCATCGATTCAGCGACGGATGCAATCTGGTATCACATGGAAGTGAAATCGAACGATGGTCCCGATAACCAAGACATCTGGATGGTTTTGTATAACGATACAGCAGCCATTGCGGCTCATTGTTTCGCTACTCGTGGAGTTGGTTACGGATATGCGAAGATGGATTCTGAGAAAGCTTTTCGCGAAGTATTTGTTGACGCAATGGAGAAAACGGTGGTAACAACAAAAAGTGTGGCCATCCGGAACGGACAATTTATCATTAGTGATGAAGAGTCCACCACCTTCGGAATTGGGAATGAGGCGTATCCCAAAAGTCAGGCATTTATTGATGAATATTTTCGATAGTTTGGGTGGGAAATTGAGCTACATTTAGCTGCTTTTTAAACCCCTACACATGAAGAAAATTGTAATTGCTGCGCTGATATCCCTTAGCACTTCTGCGTTCGCGCAAACCTCCATTACTTGCGATAGTATTCTCCAGACTTCAACCTGTGCCGGAGGAAATGTGATAATTCCTTTTCAAACTACCGGAACGTTTCCTTGGGGGAATGTTTTCACTGCAGAACTTTCTGACGTTTGGGGCAATTGGGGAAATCCACTGCCGATGGGAACAACTTCGTTTGTGCTCAGTGGAAACGGTATCATTTTCGGAACGATTCCGGCAATCGCAAATTTTGGAATTTTCTATCGTGTGCGCATTGTTAGTTCGAGTCCTGTCGATACCAGTAACGATAGTCCGAATACGTTGATAGTAACACAGATCGCACAATTGAATCAGATCATTTCTAACCCCGGAGATTCTGCCTGTCCCGGTGATACAATTACATTGTACGCTTTGAATTTTGCAAGTTCCTATTTGTGGTCAACCGGAGACACTACAGCATCGATCGACGTTACAACATCCGGGAACTATTCTGTGACAACAACTGACGCGCTGACTTGCGAGAGCACAGCGTACGATACAATTGTTTTTGATCCTGCATTATGTACGGGAATTGAGGAAAGCGAAATTGCATCGATGCAGATTTACCCGAATCCAGCTTCAAATGAATTTACAGTAAAGTTTGCTGATGACTATGCACCAGACTCGTTTATCGACATCTGTGATTTATCAGGTAAAGTAATTCGTACAGAGCCAGTTCAATACTCTGGTAACAATGAGCAACGAATTCTGCTAAATGGAATTTCACCGGGCATGTACTTCGTACAGTTACACACGAGCGGCCATACTACAGCACATAAATTAATCATCGAATAGTCAACTAACCGTAGATGCGATTAATTCTTCCTGTTATTACTCTGTTATTTTTCACTGCTTGTGGCGGACCTGCTGATAGTTTAGACAAAACCGACTCAGTTAATAATGCAGATAGTGCTTCAGCAAAAATCAACGCTACTGCTTATTCAATGATGGTGAAAGGAGCCATTGAAGTAACATTACCAGCGTTAATTGAAAGCAGTGAAATGCAAAAGTTGCCTGGATTGATGTTAAACGATGTGCGTGACTATGATCTTTTGCCCGGAGACTTCGAACCGCAATCGTACAAATCGGTGTATTGTATTGGCAGATCTGTTATCAGCGGAGAAGGAAACGCATTATGGTTTAAGCTTACAAGTGCCGGTGAATACGAAGATGGTCCGGAAACAATTGACTTCATGATGGTTCTCTACGACCAAGCCGGAGCGCCCCTGGATGTTTGTATAGTAGCGTCTTCTGCAGTAGGATACAGCTATTCTTATGTTCGTGCGGATTCACTTTTCACTGTTGAGGTTGATGAAATGGAAAACATCAAGGTCACTACATACGGAGTTGAAATCCGAAAAGATGGTTTCATGCCGGAAGGTGCGACTACTACAACATTCCAACCTGATGCCGCGGGAAAAAAGGAGAGTGAAATGTTCCGCAATGAATTCATTGATGAAGCAAGATGAGTAATCGATTCGATAAGATATCTGATAAGGTCGATGGCATCGCGGATAAGCGACGCAAAATTGTTGATGAGAAAAAAGCGACGATCAGGGTCGCTGGTCGTAAATTTCTTGGGAAAAAAGGCAAAGGGAAACCGAGCAAATCGACACCGAAATCGAAAGTAGCAAAAGGTATGCATGTGTTGTTTGCTATCATTGCTTCTGTCA
>CAYUTR010000381.1:0-4704 GCA_964447465.1 uncultured Chryseobacterium sp. | reverse complement strand
ACGGTGACGCAGGTTGTAACGCAAGCTGTTGATAGTGTGAAAAACGTTGCGATCAATGCTGGTTGCGATGAAGCCAAGAAACAGCTTGAGTCAGTTAAAGCAACCGCGAAGACTACGAGAGAAGCAGCTTACAAGGCAGCGGACGAGGCAAAAGTAAAAGCAGACGCTGAAGCGGATAAACTCGAGAAGAGCTTTAAAAATCCGCTCGAGAAAGCTGCCAAGAAAGTTGCTGCCGATGCTGCACGTAAAACTGCTGCTGATGCCAACAAGAAAGCAAAAACGGATGCCGATGCTGCTGAAAAGAATACTGTTGCAGCAGCACAGGCTAAGGTGGACGGAAGCTGTAAATAATATGCCAATGATACCGGTCAATTCAATCGGCATATCGGCATATTGGAAATCGGCACATCGGCGCGTAGCGCCTGTACCAAATCGGCATAGTTTTCGTTATAGTAGCGTAACCTGACCTTATGAAACCGCTTTTTCGCGGTTCACGAATACCAAGCGGAAAATTAATTCTAATGAGTAAACTCACTTTTTCGCATAAAACGATTATTTCGGTGCTTGCTTTTGCAGTGCTGAGCATTGGTTTGTTCGCACAGGATGACGAGGATGCTCCGGCGTCTTCGGAAACTGGTGCGTGTGCAGCTCCCGACAACAAGGAAGCGGTAAAGCTCTACGAGAAAGCGCAGGACAAGAAGAAGTACGATTTCAACGAGCGTATGGGATTCCTGAATGAATGTCTCGTGCTTGAACCCGAATGGGCTGATGCGAATCTCCTGATGGCGAATATGCACATCAAGAAAGCCGATGCCGATGAACATCCAACTGAATATCCTGCTGCGAAAAAATATCTGAAGGCGGCGATTACAAATTGTCCAACGATTGGTGCGGAACCGTATTATCTGCTCGGTCAGCAGTATTACATTGATGAAGATTGGAACGAAGCGATCACTTATCTCGACAAATATCTGAAGTACGATACGGATGATCCGGCGAAACTTGGAAAAGATTACGAATTCCGTTCTCAGAATGCACTGGAAATGTTGCGCTGGTCTCGCTTCTACGTGAGCATCGATAAGAACGTACATCCGTTTGCACCTTCTCCTGTTCCTGGAATTTCTACGCAGCAGGATGAATACCTTGCCATAATTACTCCCGACAATACGCAGGCGCTTTTCATTCGTAAGGTTCCGGTTGCTCAGATGGATCGCGTGTGGGGTACGACTGAGGTTACTGAAGTTTTCATGGCGGGAGAGCGTCAGCAGAGCGGACAGTTCGATAAAGGAAGTTCAATGCCCGATCCGTTCAATAAGAATCCGAATGAGGGTGGGGCTACAATGACCATCGACAATAAACATTTGTTTTACACCATTACGAAAGAAGGTCCCGAGGGAAGAAATACAGATTTGTACACCACGGATTATATCGATGAAAAGTGGACAGAGATCCGCCCAATCGGAGAACGCGTGAACGATCCGGTGTGGTGGGATTCGCAACCGAGTATTTCTGCAGATGGAAAGTCGTTGTACTTCGCAAGTAATCGTCCCGGCGGAAAGGGCGGCATAGATATTTACATGACGCAGAAGATGATCAACGGAGAGTGGGGTTCACCAATTAATCTCGGCGATTCGATCAATACTGAATACGATGAAAAGTCCCCGTTCATTCACTCGGATAGCCAGACTTTGTATTTTTCTTCGAACGGACATCCCGGACTTGGTGCGTACGACATTTTCTATTCCCGCGGCGATGGAAAAGGAGGTTGGAAAAATGCAATCAACATCGGCAAGCCGATTAATACAGAAGGTGATGATGTTGGATTCTTTGTAAGCACTGATGGAGCAACCGGATACTTCTGTTCTAATGCACAGCTGCCAGGCAGGATAGGAGGGTACGACGTCTACCAATTCGAGTTGTACAAAGAAGCACGTCCGGAAAAGGTCGTGATTCTTACGGGTGTGGTAAAAGATCCTGCCGGAAATCCTGCAACAGGTCCTGCAACTGTGGAAGTGAAAAATGTACGCACCAAAGAAAAAACGACCGCATTGGTTGATACGTCTACAGGAAGTTATGCAACCGCGATCAAGGTCACTGAGAAAGACGATTATGTAATCACCGTCAAAAAAGATGGAGCTGCATTTACTTCCCAGGTAGTTTCAGGCAGTCAGACTTTCGAACCAACGAAAACAGAGCTGAAGCCAATGGAAATTGCACCGGTTGTTGCCGGATCAATGTATCGCATCAACGACATTAACTTCTCGTCGAACTCTGCAGTGCTTGCTCCTGAGTCGATGGTTGTACTCGAAGAGTTCGCAAATTATCTCAAGGCAAATCCGAAAATGAAAATTGCGATTCACGGTCACACGGATAATGTGGGTGACGACAATCGCAACATGGACTTGTCGAACGAACGTGCGTTTGCAGTGTTCGAAGCACTCACTACGAAATTTGGCGTTCCGAAATCTCAGATCAGTGGCGCATACGGTCACGGTGAAACAAAACCGATCGGCGATAACGGAACCGAATTGGGCAGAGCGAAGAACCGCAGAACGGAGTTTGAGATAATTTCGAAATGATGTTTCGGTACGTTCTGGGAATTTTCACTCTGTTTTTTCTTTTCGCCTTTGCTGCGTTTGATCAGGGTACAATATGTCTCAACCCGATTGATCACCAAATCTCAATTAATCTTCTACGAAAAAATCTCATTGGCGGCGAATGGCAATACGATCATTCCGCTTTCAAAGACACTTGTTTTGTGATTGACGATCTCACGACACTTCCCAAGTCGATGACATTTGAAAATCGCGCGGACTCTTCTTTTATCCAGGATAAAAAAAGATGGGCATCGCGCACAAACGCATACTTCCGTGATATGGCCTGTACAGTTATTGAGAATGGTTCGGGTCGTAAAATTCTTACTTTCCCGGCCGGCTCGGGTAAAATTCCAGTGGACAGTTTGATCGATGGTTTACCGATGTTTCACCTTCCCGCATTAAACAGTTCAGGAATGACGCGTAAAGTGTATTACGACCTTCTGAGTGTTGAAGCAGACACTATGATCGCCCGCACTGGCGTGGTGGTGGCTATTCACGGCAAGGGCGAATGGAATATCCATCACGTTTTTTACCGGAAGCCACTGCCATAAGCAATTTCGTAACTGCTTTTCCGTTTCATTGCGGTTCATGCAATTCAATTCACTTTTCATCTTTCGGATCACCGCAGCAATTTCTGCATTCTGTGCGGTCGTACTTCTCTTTCTGCCGATCGTCTGGATGGAAATCGGTCCGCTTGGAATTTCATATTACGGTCCTGATGTACCCGACATTTATATTAAGGGAGCCGCCATCACGGGAAAAGATTTAGCGTTCGAGCCAATCCTTCTTGCGATGTTGCTGCAATTCGCTTTCATCCTGATCGGTATTTTTCTGAGCGCTGTAAATTGTTTTGGCGAATGGAAACCCGTTCGCGCAGCAGGATTTACCTGGTTTCAAACTTCGCTGCTTTTGTTTTTTCCATTCTGGATGAACGGATACGTGAGTGTCGTAATCTGCAACAGCGATGGCGCTGCGAGTGATCTCACCGTACACTATGGCAGTGGCGTCACATTCTACCTTCTCTTATGCGTGATCAACATTCTTCAGTTGTTTCTTCTTCACGTGATAATGCGAAAGAGAAAAGCAAAATTGCTTCCTGCGTGAATTAATTCTCGTGTCACCCCTCGGCTCCGCTCGGGATGACTCTTACCCGCAACAACATCGCGATTTTGTTATAGATACGTGTCATCCCGAGCGTAGCCGAGGGAGGACAAAAAATGCCCGATCGCAAATTTGCAATCGGGCATTATACTGTTACAGTGCTATAGTGACGAGACGCCGTATGCGTCTGCTGGGAATGTCACAAGTTGCTGAATGTCGGAAGGGAAAGGAGGCAGGCTTTATCCGACGTGAACATTCAGAACTTTTTAAGCAGCTGCAACGTTAATCTCTTCTGACTTGGCCACCTTGTCATCTTGTGGTCGCGTGTCATGCTGAGCGTAGTCGAAGCATGGGAGCGAGGCGGTGGTCGGAAGCAATTGGTGCGAGGAGGAGTACGGCACGCGCTCCGCTGACCTTACGGGGTCACCCCCCTCGACTTTCATCTTAAATGTGTTTTTGCTTTTTGGAGCAGCATAATTGTTCGTCACATTCGGCCCCAGCGCGTTCAATAGAGCTGAACTGATTAAATCGCCGACCTTCCGGGTATCATTTGTGCGTAGATTGTTCATAATCAAGTCCTCCAAGTTTTTCTGATTTATTAAGTATGCTGATATAAATGCCGTTGTCATGATTAATTATTTGTCAAAAATATAGTCTAGATTAATAAAAGTCAAGTAAAATTATTATATTTGCCTATAAATTAATCCAAATGACACTAGCTCAGCGTATTAAAATTCTCCGGAAGGAACTTGGACTCAATCAGACTGAGTTCGCACAAAAGATCGGAATCACTCAAACTTCTCTCTCGCAAATTGAAGGAGAGAAGAATGGAATTTCCTTCGATGTATATAAGTCCATCGTTAGTCAGCTCAATGTTGATCCAACCTGGCTAATGGACGGAGTCGGGACGATGTTCCGCTCTGTCGATCTCGACTCCGCTCGATCTGACAAGCGTAACGCACTTCCACTCGTTGTACAAGTTGGTTCGGATGAAGAAGAGAATATT
>CAYUTR010000380.1:0-4713 GCA_964447465.1 uncultured Chryseobacterium sp. | reverse complement strand
TTCGTATCGGGCATTCCAAGTCCGTCTGAATTTCCAAGAAAGTAAATTTCATTTTCGTTAAGGGGATTAATTCCCATCACTACACGATTGCACAAGGAATCGCCGAAGAAGGAAGTAGAAATTCTCGTCCACGTTGTACACTGATCGGTGCTTCTCCAGATTCCTCTATCAGGCCCGTCGGAACTCATCGTTGCGTAAACAATTCCTGAATCTTTCGTTACGGCAATATCAGTGAAGTACGAATACGCACTGGTGTTTCCTCCGCGCACAACAGTCCATGATGTTCCTCCATTCATGCTGCGATAAATTCCACCAAGATTCGCAGCGTAGATCACGTCATTCACTGTATCACTTTTATCGAGCGCAATGTTCCACTGGAAATCCCAGAACGAATCGAATGCTTGTGGCGTGTTTGTTACGGTAGTGCCAAGCGGCAACCACGTAGCTCCGTTATCAGTGCTTTTCAGCAACCCGTTACCGAGATAGTAAGCACTTCCTCCGCTTGCAGATTGTCCATACGCTTCTCCTGAACCAGCGTACCACACCGAATCGTGACCAGCACGCATATCCTGAGCAAGACAGCTCACACCGTGATACGACAACGACGGCGTGATTTTCGTCCATGTTGTTCCTCCGTTGGTTGTATTCCACAGTCCACCGCTGGTAGAACCTGCGATAATATGATTTTCATCATCCTTGTCAATACCGAAAGCCCGTGTTCTGCCACCAACATTCCACGGTCCGCGCTGACTCCAAACCGCCTGCGATTGAGCATTCGGGCCCGTGCGCGCCGTTGACAAATCGCTTGGAAGAGTAGCAGAAAATGCCAGCTCTTTCTCACGGATATGCTCCGGAATTTTGCCATCAGGACCGGCCAGCCGCATAAGTTCATACTCCTGTCGTGCGGAAAGGTCTTCTTCCATAGGGTCACCAATGTTGGCAACAGCCACATTTGGACGGTTCATAACGAAGAAAACAGCGGTTCCTGCTGCAATTACTGTTAATGGGAGGAAAAATTTTCTCATAGGTGGAAGGTTGCATTCAAAAATACCTGAAATTCGCCCCCGATTCCTATCGGGGCATATGAAAAAGAACAACCCTTCCACATTCTTGATTTTGAAATTTCTGCCGGGATTTATCCTGTTTTTTGCAGCGATTTGCGCTAACGTAGCGATTTCATCGTGTAACGAACCTGTCGCGACCGATACAGCAATCAACGTTGGACATGGCAATGCGAGCAGAGAAGATCTTCTGAAGATCATCGAAGGGGGATGGGTAAATGAGAATTATGCAGATGCATTGTTGCGCATGCACTCTCCGATGTTCGCCGCTGAATCCGGTCGCCCGGTACAGGAAATGTTGTTCTCAACTGCAAACGTAAAAGGCGATACTGTTTTCAACGAAACAGGACGATTGAATTATCTCGATGGAGAACGCTTTGATGTGGTGTTTTACGAAGAAGGTGGCAACACGCGTATGAAAATTTATCAAGGCATTGGTTTTACAGATGCCCAGACAGTGTATCTCGATTACAAAATTGACGCGACTGAAAATGACACGATGCTTTGTCTCGTAAATGCGCAGAACAACGATACATCATGGTTTCGCCGCGAATTCCATAAGGCTCCAATGAAAGCAGGTATTGCTGAAAATGCTTTGGAACATTTCGTGAATCGTGCGCTCTTCGAAGGAGAATGGAAAACATTGGATGGTTCAATAGTGAAGTTCGCTTCGAATGGAACTGTTTCTGGTTGGGACAAATGGACCTGGTTCAGTGTAGAGATCGACAAGTACGGTTCAGAAATTCAACCTGATGTTATGTCGGCCTACAACGACAAGATGGGTGCAACTTACGTGTATACACTCGACAACGATCGTCTCTGCATCTATGAGTACGATTCGAACACATCGGATGGCATGTGGACACGAGGGAAGATGGTGATTGAGTTGAATAAGAAGTAGTCGTCCTTAGTGTATCACGACAATTTTACCAGAACAGATTTCACCATTTAGACTTAGCGTATAAGTTGCGGCAGGCAGTTCACTTATGTCAATCCGGAAGTCAGTTCCGTATGTCGTGAAGCATGCAACTTGTTCACCTTGCATATTGAACATTAACACCTCATTCTTCTGTCCGGTTTGAATCGGGACCTGGACGTTAATGAAATCATCACCAGGATTTGGTCCAACTACGATTCCCAGTGGATCGGAGCGTTCCAGAACGTCTACGGTTGTGCAGACAGGAGTGTTGTTCACATCAAATACTGATGTTGTGATTGTTGTTGATGTTGCCATGACGGGAAACGGATACTGTATCGAGTCAGTCACCCAGGTACAGGCAATATCCACAACCGAATAATTTGTATTCAGCTCTGAACAAAATGCGTTTCCGGACTGATCGCCCTTCACTAAACACAATTCATTCGGGCCGTTACTTACCGGTTGCCTTACCGTTATCAAGGCGTACCCGCCATCAGAACAGATGACGGGTTTGTCGTAAACGCTATAAAATACATTTGGTGTAGTGCCATAAATTTCTCTCTGCCACAAAAATCCCAATGTAGTATCGAGGCATATACTAAACAATCGTCCCTGTTGCGGCCACGACACATAACCCGTCAGAAGAATTTTTTCAGCATCGCAAGTCACATTCGGCCATGAAAAGTTAAATGGTCCAACTGATTTGGAGTAAACCACTGTTCCGTCTGGTTTCAGCTTGAGCAAGTATACCCCTGATCCTCCGAGGGAATCGAATCCCGTGTAACCAGCGAGCAAAGCGCATGAATCAGCGGTTGTACAAACCCGCATTGTACCAAGCCATGGCATGTATAGGTGATTCCAAAGCAATACACCCGATTCTGAAATGCAGGTGACAGCTTCATAATTATTGTATTCATTGTAACACGTTCCCAACAGAAAATAGACTTCACTTCCGTCTGCGAGCGGAACTGTCGTGAGTGCGTCGATTCCATTGGTGATCAGACTGTCAACGCACGTTGACCACAACAGTGTGCCGCTCGAATCTATCTTCGCTACCGACATCATTTTTTCTGTACCCGAACGTGACACCAATCCATGAAGAACAAGAGCATCGTTCTTAGCCGCAGCAGCATACCAGAAAGAAGTGTCAAGTTCAATATTCCAAATTATGTTTCCTAAAGAATCAATACGTGTGATTTCACTTCCTGTAAATATTGCGTACCTGTTTTCTGAAAATCTGATCAGTTGATGCCCACCAGGGTGGTTGTATTGATAACGTTTCGACCAGATAACTTCTCCCCATTTACTTGTCCGCGTCAATACGGTTGCATTCAGTGACGCACCATCATCAGAACAAAAAAGGAAACCGCTATCCGGCATCTGTTGCAATCCTTCTCCGGTAATTGCTTGTTGTCCGCCCGTTTGGTATTGCATTTTAAACCGGACATTTTGCCCCTTAGAAACAATGCCGGCAAAAATGAGAAGTGTAAGTAGAAGATGTCTCATGCGAGAATAACGTTGCGTGTTACTAAAGATACATCAATAGATCTTCCTCAACTTATCCGCAATCTCCAGCACCGCAGGACACACCATCGTGTTCTTCATCGTCAGATCCATTATCTGCACCATCTTTTTACGGTTCGTGTGCGGATACTCGCGACATGCAGCAGGGCGACCTTCGTAAATCGAACAATAATTATCGCTTCCTAAAAATGCACATGGAGCTTCGTTGAGCACGAAATCGCCATCTTCATCCATGTGAAGATATTTCTGGATGAAAGGACCCGCTTTCATGTTCAGGAATTTCGCAGCACGATCAATGTCCTTCTGGTAAAAAATTGGTGAAGTGGTTTTGCAGCAATTCGCACAGGTGAGACAATCGATTTTCTCAAAAGCTTCATCGTGGAATTGATGAACGTTTTTGTCGAGATCTTTCGGCTTGTTGCGTTTGAGTTTCGCGAAGAGTTTTTTGTTTTTCTCCTCTGATCTGGTAGCGTCCAGTCTGAATTTATTCAGGTCTACCACTCGCTATCTCCGTTCAAGAATAAAATAGTTAGTGTTGTCGAACAACATATTCATAAGCGCAATACCTTGTTTGTGATATAGAAAAAAACAAACCACTTCATCTGAATGTGCATTGAAAGCCATAACCTGCGATGTGCAAATTGAATCAAGAGTAACCTTCAGGTTATGCGACCCTTCAGGAATCAGAAAATCTTTTGTTTGACCATCTGAAATATATCCTGCATCCCAACCATCGATTATGACTTTAATGTCACGGATCGAGCTTTTGAATTCTTTTGAGCGGGATAAGCGTAAGATGGCCATTGGAAATACAAAGGTAATCCATCAACACGCATGATCATTGCAAAGTCCTGTGATTTTAGCTAAATTGCAGTAGGTCATTCTTGGTATTTTTAACAGACTCATCTATGAAACACATTCTACTCTTCACAGCCGCACTTCTCGGAATTTCAACCGCAAATGCGCAAATGGGATTCACGCCCAACCAGGGACAATTCGCCGATCAGAACGGTCATTATGATGGCAATATTCTCTTCAAAGCCTGCGGAACAGGCCCGGGAATTTACGTTACCACATCCGGACTAACCTATATGTTCATCGCGCCCAAAGCGGAAACAGATACTCGCGAAGAAGTAAGCAGCGGTAATGTAGACTGGTCTGCAATTCACATGAACCTTGTGGGTGCAACGATCAGCAAAGAAAATGTCA
>CAYUTR010000379.1:0-4722 GCA_964447465.1 uncultured Chryseobacterium sp. | reverse complement strand
GTCACCGCGAAATAATACCACACCACCTGAGTAATTCCCAACGAGCAGGTCGATTAATGTATCACCATTGATGTAACCCATCCACGGTGCAACGCGCAATCCTTCCTGTGTTGTGATGTATGTAGAATCTGTAAGCGTGAAATTTCCGCCAAGATTTCCATCGATATTATCGTAACGATAAATGTAACCACGTTCGGAACCAACCAGGAGGGTGTAAACTCCATTGTTGTCCCACAGATAAGGAATGCTGAATCCGGAAATCATTGTTGGGGCATTGACATCTACACCGCCGAACGAACTTGACGTTAAAGTAAATGCCGGAGCAGCGCTTGTGCCCGTGTTGCGGAAGTAATCCAGGTTTCCCGATTGCTCACCGATGAGCAGATCAACTTTGCCGTCGCGATCTACGTCTATTAATTGCGGTGCTGCATTGCTTCCTACATCAATCGCCTGATAGTTCGCTGCAGCAAGTACAAAATTGTCTGCGGGTCCTGCATCTTTTCTGAAGTAATGCAGTTTTCCAACAAGATCACCAATGATCATGTCCTTGTCGCCATCGTTATCGAGATCAGCGAAAGTGGGAATCGGTGAAATGATCTGATAGTTGTTCGCGTACAGGTTCGCAAAATCATCGGTGATGAATGTGAACTCAGCATCTGCGAATGTTCCGGTGTTTTTATAGAGCGCAATTTTTGAAGGATAAATTCCGGATGGTTGATAGTATCCATAATTCCCAATGAAGAGATCAAGATCTCCATCCGAATCGTAATCGAACCAGCGGGGAACAGCACCTTCACCGCAATCAATCATTCCATCCTGCATAAAATTCTTTTGCTGGAATTCAAGAACAACAGAATCGTTCGCGCCAATGTTGAAGTACATCCAGGTGGAATTGAAATTCTCGACGGTTTGTGAAGCGTTCGGAGAAACTACAACGTCATCGAGATTATCGTTGTTTACATCGAGATGAAATGCGCATGAAAATAAATTCAGGTACAGCGATGTATCATACGAAGGATAACTCGGATCCTGGTAAATCATGTTTGCGGCTGAGGTTGTTCCGCCATTCTGCAGATACACAACGCGCGCATTGCTGATGTCGCCAACAATTAAATCCTGGTCAGCATCACCATCTGTGTTGATACACTCGAGGCAGGAACCTGCGTGACGATCGTGACGAGCAATATTTGCTGCGTGATGAGAAATCGGAACAGGACTGCAGGGCTGATTGAGATTGATCGTTGAGGTGAATGTGTTTTCCGAAAAAATGCCCCAGCAATTTGTTTCCAGTCTGAAATTTAAGGAATCACAAACGCCATACGTTTCCTGGCTCATGTTGCGGTACCATTCTACACTGATTCCACCGCTGTTAAAAGTCAGAACATCCAGATCGTTGTCATTGTCAACGTCACGTATTGCAGGGATATCGTAAATGGTGATTTTAATGTCATCCATTATGTTCGTTGAATTCGGTGTAGTGTTCGCCTGCAACAAATGCTGGACCAACTGAAACTGCAAACCGTTCGGAATCGACGAAGTGTTTTCGTAAAGATCAATTCCACCTTGCGGACCTGCGCCATACGTGAAGATGTCCATCATTCCATCGCAGTTGTAATCGCGAAGAATTGCCCATCCTTGTAGTGGGGGAAAATTGTCGACGTACTCTGGTGCAGAATGATAATCGACTGCACCCGGCGTTCCTCCATTGATGTAGGTAGATATCCTGCTACCGCTGCGATCCATTACAAAAAGATCATCTGTGCCGTCAAGGTCAAGATCAATGGGAGAATACTGGCAGAAATTTAATCCACCGGCCCATGGATTGAGAAGTGTGTCACCTTGAGAAAGTACCGGAATGCTGTCGTTGCGGATGAATTGAATCGGGCTTTGTGCAAAAGCTGAATCAGCGCTGAGTGCAATAATTGCTAAGAGAATTAACTTTTTACTCATTTGATAATATTTTCATCAATCGAATTCGTGAATCCTGACTGTAAACGTCAGGATTTCATTTCTGACTGATCACCACTTTTCTGTTGAGTATTCCTTTGGGAGTTTCAACCGATAACACATAAATGCCGGCCGATAAATCTGTGCAATCAATTGTTGTTTGCTGGTGAAACAATGTTCCGGCTTTCACAATTTTTCCGCTGATATCCGTCATACGATATGAAGTGAGTCGATCCGGAATAAAATCTGTTGCCACTGTAATAAAACTGTTCGCAGGGTTCGGGTAAACTGCAATTCCACCAGGTGCCGGTCCGTCCAGATTTGCGGTCGACACATTACTGTCGCCCATGAAAAATGATACGCCACCAGCGTAATTACCAATGATCATATCGTAAAGTCCATCTGAATTCAGATCGGCAACTGCGGGTGCAGAATTCCAACCTTCCCGCCAGCTTACATACATCGAATCACTCAGCGCAAAACTTCCTGCAAGATTTCCGTCGATATTGTCGTAGCGGTATAGCCAGCCACGTTCAGATCCAACCACCAAGGTGTTAACGCTGTTCTCATCGAACATCAATGGAACGCTGTATCCGGAATACCAACCTGGTTTGCAGACGTTGATTGCGCCAAACGTCGAAGTTACAAGCGTGAATACTGGAGCAGCGGCAGTTCCGGTGTTGTTAAAGTAGCGGACTCTTCCATCCTGTTCTCCAACAAGCAGGTCAAGTTTATTATCGCCGTCAACATCATACAATTGTGGTGTCGCAAAATCACCCACATCAATTCCCTGGTACGAAGCAGTTGCGAGAACGAAATTAGTCGGCCCTACATCTTTACGGAAGTAATGCAACTCGCCATTAAAATCTCCGATGAGCATGTCTTTATCGCCGTCTCCATCAAGATCACCGAATGTTGGTGCGAGATTCATTATACCATATGAAGCAGCATAAATACCTGCGAAGTCATCCGTTACCAATGAAAAATAGGGATTGAATACTGTTCCGTTGTTCCTATACAGCGCAATTTTCGATTGCATTGGTCCGGAAGAAGCATGATATCCGCGATTGCCGATGAATAGATCTTTGTCACCGTCTGTATCGTAATCGAAAAGAACAGGGTAACATCCTTCGCCTACATCAATCATGTTTTCCTGCAGAAAATTATTTTGCACATAATCGGAAACTACCGCGCTGTTGCTGCCGATGTTCTGATAATAAAATGAACTGGTTTTGTTTTCCGAAAACGTTGGTGCAGCGCCGGAGAACAGTAAATCCTTCTTACCATCGTTGTTCACATCGATGTGGGCAGGACAGGCGAACATATCCAGATCAACAGAAACATCCAGCGATGGATAAAGCGGATCGTATGTATCAATAATTGCAGAGTCGGGCCAGGTCGAATTGTGCAGGTAAACTACATTGGAACTTCCAACATCTCCAATCAGAAGATCCTGAACAGTATCTCCATCAAAATTGAAACACTCAAGACACGAACCGGTATGCATCAGGCGTTGATAATCCGTCCCATGTGCTGCGATTGGAACCGGGAGACAACCGGAGTTCAATACAACGTTGGAACTGCTGGCGTTTTCAGAAAACTTTCCCCAACAGTTGGAGCGCACTTCGTATTCGATACTGTCGCAAACTCCATAAAGTTCCATGCTCATGCTAACGTGATATTCTACCTGGGAGCCACCGTTGCTGAACGTAAGAATATCGAGATCTCCGTCGCCATCGACATCACGTATTGCAGGAAGATCAATTGTGCTCACAAAAAGATTTCCAATGAAATGGCTGCTGTTCGGAGAGCGATCGGTGTTTACCAGGTATTCCTCGAGTTGAAACTGAAGTCCGTTCGGAATCGTTGACGTATTCTGATAAATGGAAAAGCCTGCAATTGAACAGGTATATATGTCTTCTTTTCCATCGCAGTTGTAGTCGCGCAGCAACGCCCAATCGTGCATCACAGGGAACTTATATACATATTGAGGAGCCAGCACATAAGAAACCGTGTTAGCAGTACCGGTGTTGAGATAAGTTGTGATTTTGTCGCCTGAGCGGTCGAACACAAATAGGTCCTTTATGCCATCCTGATCAAGGTCGATCTGCGAATATTGCAGCATATTCAGTCCGCCTCCCCAAGCCATAGATAGCTGGGTTGCACCCTCGTACACCGGAATTGAATCATAACGGACGAATCCCAAAGCTATCTGACCGCGAGCCGACCCCATAAAAAGCAGGAGGTAGAGGCTGCCAATAAAAAGGTTTTTGCTGAAGGCCATAAATGTCCGTTTTGGAACCTTTGCCGGGAGACAAATATACCTTAAAATCAAGGGCTTTCAGGTCATTATACGTCGATTGCCCGTTAAGGTTTTTCTTCTATATTTGCAGCCTCGATTTTTGAAGGTGTTGTGCTGACAGAATCGTCAACATGCAATTCAGTGGAAATACGTCTATTATACTATGCAAAACATTAAAGGAGCTATTCGGATTTTCGCCATTTTGATGGCGTTAAGTTGTGTGTTTTACTTATCGTTTACGTTTGTAACGCACAGCTGGGAAAACAAAGCAAAAGCATACGCAGAATCGTACGTTGAGCGTCCAAACATTAAGGACTCACTCAACGTCTGGTCAAATGGCGATCCAAACCGTCTTGGTGCTATTCGCGATTCGATCATTCTGGAGCGTTCGCACTTCTTCCTCTACGACTCAATCGCTGGAAAAAAGATTTACCTCGGACTTTACACTTATGAAAGTTGTAAAGGAAAAGAGT
>CAYUTR010000378.1:0-4741 GCA_964447465.1 uncultured Chryseobacterium sp. | reverse complement strand
GCCCGCCGTTACGGATAGTTGTATCCGGAAGATAATACCTGTGAATTAAAGTATCTGAGGGTATAGCCTGTAGCCTGATTCTGTTCTCACCTGAATGCAATGCGATGCTGGTTTCCTGGCAGGGAAGTTTTGTGCTGATCACATTAAATTCTCCCATGGCTACCCATCGGGTCCAACGATACTGCTGAATTACAATCTTGCCACTAAAATTTCCTTCCACGCACACGCTTGCCTTCCCAGTAGAATCAATCCGAAAGTGAAAGTTGGTGTCCTGCGCGTTAACAAGACAGCAAATCACCAATCCGATGAAGAGCGTAGAGAATCTCATACTGAAATTTACAACTTTTCCCTAAAGATGGTGGCTTTCACCTGCCGCAGAATGACGCAGATAAAAATTCTTGGCGTTTTGGCGTCTTGGCGGTTGAAAGACAAGCGACGGATTAGTTCTTCTTTACCCGCTCCAGATTAATCAGGTTCATCGGATCAACTGCAAGTCCGGTTACGTTTTTCGCAACGAGACGAACAACCTGATCGTAATACAAGGGAACAACCGGCGCTTCTTCAACGAGAATCTGTTCCATGCGCAGGAATACATCGGCGCGTGCAGAATCATTCTGTTCAGAGAGACAACGCTCGTACAAGCGATCGAATTCTGTACTCTCGAAATGCGTGTAGTTCACTCCTGCCGGCGACCAATGTTTGCTATAGAACAGGGCCATGAAGTTTTCAGGATCGGGATAATCACCAATCCACGATTTACGGAAACACATGATGCGACCTTCTGCAACTTCGGTAGTGAGAGAACCTGCATCCATGATTTCTACTTCGGCAGGAATTCCGATTTCATTCAGCTGATGAACAATTTCATCGGCGATATCAGCATAACTGCTCGCGATGCTCAGCTTCACTGTCTGCAAACCTTTTCCTCCCGGGAAATTCGCCATCTCGAGCAACTCGCGCGCTTTGTCAGGATCGTATGTATAGCCTTTCAGCAATGACGGTTCATATGGACGCATGCTTGGCGGAATGAAACCGCTCGTTGCCGGAGTTCCCAAATTGTTTCTACGGAAACGAACGATGTCTTCGCGATTGATTGCGTAGTTGATGGCCTGTCGCACGAGTTTGTTCTGCAGCGATGTATTTCCAAGCTTTCCATTCGGATCGACATTGATGCCGATGTAATCCGTTTTCAGGAAAGGAACACTCTGCAATGTGAACTTGTCGCTCATATCCGCTTTCAGAGTTCCATCTGCATTCAACGTTTTCTCTTTGTTGATTGCATCAATTCCGCTCAGCATATCAAGATCGCCGGAAAGTAGTTGCAGAAATGCAGCATCCGGATCCTTGATGAAGTTTACAGAGACGATTTCAAGATACGGCAACTGATTTCCTTCTGCATCCTTCTTGAAGTAAACCGGATTACGTCCAAGATCGAGTCGTGCGTCTATGTCCCATTTCTTCAAATGGAAAGGACCTGTTCCGACCGGATGCATGTAGAATTCTGATCCGTAAAACTGCACCACTTCCTTCGGAACAACTGAAAAATATTTCATTGTCGCAATTCCGAGAAACGGTTTAAACGGTCGTGCAAGATGAATCACCAATGTGGAATCATTACTTGCTTCCATTCCGTTTTCGAAAGTGGTATTCTTCGTGTCAAACGCTTCTACGAGTGTCGACGCATTTGAAATATTCGCATCAAACAAGCGCGAGAAGCTGTAAACGAAATCTGCTGCAGTTACTTTTCTTCCTTTGCCTGAAGGAAATTGCGGATCATCGTGAAAGAACACATCCTGACGCAAGTGAAACGTGTACGTCAATCCGTCGTCGCTGATGTTCCATGACGAAGCGATACATGGCTGAACGTTCAGTTGCTCATCCATCTCCACTAATCCGTTGTACAACTGATTCACCGCCCAGTTGTTCTCGAATGAACCGGCCATTGCAGGATCAAGCGAACTCACGTCACCCAATTCGTTGAAACGAAAGACGGATTTGTCGTCGCCATGTTCGGTTGGCCCGCCTCCACAGGAAGTGAAATATGCGATCACTGAAAAAGCGAGAATTGCCGGAAGTAAATACCGTTTACTCATGTGGAATTATTTTCAACTTTTGAATTCGTGAATCCTGACTGTAAACGTCAGGATTTCATGGAAATAGTTTAGCAGAACAAGTTTAGGTAGAATACGAGGCTGACTTTCGCTTGGAAAAAGGTGGTTTTGAACAGCCTTTTCAACACGAAAGAGCCAGTATGCGCTCCCGAACACGTAAGATTCAAACATTTCAAGGTTTGATACTGGTATTTGCAGGTCTAAGTTTGAATCAGCAAATACAATCACATGAAACGAATAGCTACTCTTCTCGCCCTTCTGGTGACAAGCATTTCCTGGGCACAGATTACTTTCCGGTCTGAATATGGCTTTCCAATGTCGGCTGTGGCAGATGGTTCAATGATTCAGACGTCGGATGGAGGTCTTGCATTTGCCGGAATGACCAACGCGAATCCACACCTGATAAAGTTAGGTACCGGTGGTAATATACAGTGGCAAAAGGAGTACCAGTCGCTTTCCATAACTGCAGCCAGTACGCTACTTGAAAGTTTGAACTGCTATTACTTGCTAGGCATTGGTAGCGACAGTTCCAGCAACAACTATTACTACATTCTCAAGACCGATAGTAGCGGGAACGTAATCTGGTCGAAACAGTACGCCGTATCATCTACTCTTTGGTTACAGAGTGCAGGCTACAGTTTCATCACCAGTGGATACGGTTATGATATCGGCGTGAAGGCTGAAGTATTAGGCGATGGCTCAATAGTGTTCGTAGGTTATGCGCAGGACATGACATCACCCGATTCATATGTACAGGTAACGCGCGTTGATACGGCTGGAAATCTGCAATGGACACGGCAGGTTTACTCCGGAAAGGTGAAAGGGTATGATATCGAGATCTTACACGACGGAATCAAAGGAGGTAACGACAAGATTTATATACTCTCTGACAATTCCTACAAACCTACATTGACGGAATTTGACCCTTTGGGAAACGAGATCTGGACAAAATATTATAATGGCAATATCGTACGTCTCGGAACGCTTCAGGTAACAAGCGATTACGGCATTGTGATTGTTGGAAAATACAATGTCAACTCTTCATTCGATCTTTATATTCAGAAAACGGATACTGCGGGAGTTACACTTTGGTCGAATAGTTACGACCTCAATTCTGATGAATGGGGAGGTGGAACTTCGGCAGTTGCAGGTGGAGGATTGGTGATTTGTGGAGGACACTCTCCTGGTTGGGGAAACGCGACTCCGACCCTGTATAGAATTGACGCCGCAGGGAATTTAGTGTGGTGTCGCTCTTACACAAATCCAGGCAAACCCGAATCTGATTTTGAAAGTGTTGTTACCTGCAGCGATTCCGGTTTTGCGTGCGTAGGAATCACCGGCAGTCTGATGAGCGGCTACAAGTTCTACATTGTAAAAACAGATCCATTGGGGAACAGCAACTGTAATGATACCGTGCTCCAACCACCGACACTGCAATTGACCTCAAATCCTTTAAATCTTATCCCGGCAATCACTGGCGTACTCACACCAACACCGATCATATTCACTCCACAGGCATCTCTACTTGTTGCTGACAACAATTGTCTGACCACCGCCGTCTCAACTGAACATGCCGAAGCACAGATAGGTATTTATCCAGTCCCATCCAGCGGAATCATAACCATAAACGGTATTGAAGGCTGTTTCCAAAAAGAAATCTTCAATACACTAGGTCAATTGGTCAAAACGATACCCATTACGGAAACTTCTTCAGAATTGGATTTATCTGATTTACCCTCGGGAAATTACTTCCTGAAACTCAGCACCGAAACAATGATTTACACGCGCAAAATTGTAATTGTCCATTAACACAGTTTAGCCTCTTTCCTAAGCGAAATGACTAACTTTGCGACCCATGCAAAGGACAGTCGCCTTTCACACCCTTGGCTGCAAGCTTAACTTCTCAGAAACGTCGGCAATTGCCCGTCAGCTGAAGGATTCCGGCTATGCGCGCAGGGAATTTCACGAAGGCGCCGATCTTTTCGTCATCAATACCTGCTCTGTCACTGAAAATGCCGACCGCGAGTGCAGAAAAATCGTCCGCGATGCATTGTCGGTTTCTCCTGAAGCTTGTGTGGCCATTATCGGTTGTTATGCACAGCTAAAACCACAGGAAATTGCTGCGATTCCCGGAGTAGATCTCGTACTCGGTGCGACAGAGAAATTCAATATTCCCGCTTACGTTGATCAATTGCAGGGCAAAGCTGAACATGCTTTCGTTCATTCCTGCGATGTGGCGGATGCAGATACATTCGTGAGTGCATGGTCGTCCGGCGATCGCACCAGAACTTTCTTAAAAGTACAGGACGGTTGCGATTACACGTGCAGCTTTTGTACGATTCCATTGGCGAGAGGTAAATCCCGTTCGGATAGTATTCAGAATGTGATCGCAAGCGCTTACAAGATTGCAGATTCCGGCGCGAAAGAAGTTGTGCTTACAGGCGTAAACCTTGGTGACTTCGGAAAAGGTCTACACGGCGGAAAGACCCGTGAAGAGAATTTCTTCGAACTCGTTCAGGAACTGGACAAAGTTGAAGGCATCGAACGTTTCCGGATTTCTTCGATCGAACCAAACCTGCTGACGAATGAAATCATTCAGTTCGTTGCACGGTCGCAGAAATTTGTTCCGC
>CAYUTR010000377.1:0-4743 GCA_964447465.1 uncultured Chryseobacterium sp. | reverse complement strand
CAAAAAATTCTGAGTTGAGGAGGTGGTAAAAACGGAGACGGAATTGCCCGCCGAATCCTCTTCCGGTGCCGCTTTCATTTGAAAACAAAGACGTGGTGGAGCGAACTCCAATTGAGAATTGACCACCCGGTTTGTTACCAAACTTCGACTGGCCAAACACGGTTATTGCGCTTAACAACGCAGCAACCAAAACCAACTTTTTCATAAGAGTGAGGGTGTTTGGGTGAATAAATATAGTAAACTATCCGGAAATGGGGGTTCCATAGGGAAGACGAGGACGTTTGGGCGAGGTTGTCTCGCTGCGCGATTGATCCTCAAACCATATGGAAAGCGCCTCGGTGATACCTTTCGCGACTATCGGTGTTAATCCTTGTAGCGATAAGTGTGCGTGAGATTGATGCTCCCGTCGACATTGTAATATTGGTATCTCGTAATCCGATCCTTGTCATCATACCAGTAGCGCTTAATCCACGTTTTATCTCCTTGGGTAATAAATTCTGCGACAATCTTCTTTGTCTTTCCACTATAAACTTTAGCCCTCTTTGTTCCCGACCACTCACTGTTGTTCCAAACCAAATCTGAAAAAACGGTATCGCCCTTATAAGTAAAGTACTCGGTGTAGACAATGCGATTGCCGTCCATCGATTGTTTGGTAGCCATTCGCCCCTTTTCATCATAAGTGTATTCCCAACCGTTTTGGGAGGTGTTAGAAACAGTAGAGTATGACGAAGTATTTGTTACGTTGTTTCTCTCGTATTTGACTTGCTGCTCTAATTTCCAGGTTCTTTCTTTCTCGTAGTCGCCTGGGAGTATGATACATCCGCCCGGACGACCCTCTCCTTTATCTACATCCGACCTGATTCGTTTTTCGAAACTGTAGCGCTCCATGGCAATTAGGATGGTGTCTGAGTAATAATAGAATGTTTTTGTTACCTCACCTTTCATGGAACTTTCGTTGTAATAGCTGGTTAACACCGAGAGCTTACCCACTTTGTTATACTCTTTGATTCCCAAAACGTCACTTGTTCCGGTTGCAGAATTTTCTTTATGTCCTGTGTAGTTGTATGCCACTACGCGTCCCAGGCTGTCGTGTTTTTCGGAATAAGTAATTTTTCCTTTTGCGCTGTCGCTCCCGAGAAACTGAAAGATTTGCACGTCATCAAAGTGAGAAAAGTCAGGATCAGCAGTGCACAATAGTAATGAATCAGGAGTCATACGCTGTGCACACAGTTGACCCGCGATACAGAATAACAACAGCAGCATTCGGAATTTCATTTGTGGCCGATTAGCAAGTGAGACTCAAATATAGTGAAGAGTTGAGCTCTGATGCTGGTGTTCTTCAGCGCAGTTTGATTCGACTGCCGGCTGGCTTATCTTCGTAATTACATGCAACCAGAAGATAAAAAGAAGAAAATAACCGATCCCGATCTTGCGTTATCAAAGATTGAGTCGTGGTGTGCGTACCAGGAAAGATGTCAGCAGGAAACGCGTGATAAATTGTACTCGTGGGGACTGTGGAGTGAAGCAGTGGAGAATATTATCGTGGAACTGATCAGCAGAAATTTTCTGAACGAAGAACGTTTTGCAATTGCCTATGCCGGAGGAAAATTCCGCATGATGAAATGGGGCAAGCAGAAAATTAAAAATGAGCTGAAGAAGCGGAAAATATCTGATGCTATTATCCGCAAAGCGCTGAAAGAAATCGGTGAAGACGATTATGAAAATACATTGGAGAAAACGCTTGCCGGGCGGTGGAAACTGGAAAAAGAAAAACATCCGCTGAAGAAAAAATTAAAAGTGATGCGCTACATGATTTCCCGCGGCTATGAAACTGATGCAGTTCACGAATCGATTCTTAAATTTACCAAAGAATGAACGCTGTTTGTTACTGGGGACTGCAGGCCATGCTCCCGAAAGATTTTACGAAAGAACAGGTGATCGGAAATATCCGCATGATCATCCGTTTGGGATTTTCAGAACGGGTTGTGGAAGTCATCAACGGAAAACCATTAGAGTTTACGCTGGAGAATAATGCAGTGAGCATTGATGAGCTCGAGAACGCGCGCAATTATTTTAAGAATGGCGATCTCATCTGTTCAATCTGGGAACACGATGAAGAACGCATCGCGTCAAAACATTGGCCTGATCTTTCACCCGATGGCGCGAGTGTATTTCTTCCTTCTGAAGCAGATTACTTTGAGCAGATCGACAATATTCCGGGATTGCCTGTCTATGCAGAAAGCATCGGCAATGTCATCAAACGTATTGACGAAATCTTACTTTCGACTCCTCCCGGATTAAATGATCTTTATCGAAATGCGTTCGAGCAATATCGCAAAGTGTTTTATACCGCGCTGAAATTTAATTTCATTGTTACCGTGCCGGGAGTGAAAAAATAGACGGTAGTCGGGAGATGGGAGACGGGAGTGGACTTGCGGGTCATTGCGAGCCTGCGAAGCAATCTCGTGAGCCGCGATCGTACTCCCGTCTACCAACTACCAACTACTATCTAAGTGGGGAATGATTTCCACTCCCCACGTGAGTATTTTCTACGTTATTCTCCACTTTAACGATTCTCCGGATACGGTGTTCCATCCTCGTATTTGCGGAAGTATTGCATCATGAAGAATGCAGTAACAATACTTGCTCCGGCGCCTTCAAACAGTACTACGAATTGTGGGTATGTCGAGAAGGTTCCACCTGTTTTGAGCAGGAATAAGTCATACAGTGCTGGGTCGTACATCGAATAAAACACGAGAAATGCCGCGAGCAGTATAAATGACCACAAGCCGGTAAAAAACGCTGTAGCAACCACTTTCAGGAAGGGGACGTAGTGGTGTGATTCCACAATCCACTTGCGTATCATCAGAAATGTAGCACCTACCAATACAACATAATTGAATACGCGTAGTTCGGTGATATGCATCAGACCTAATGCGCTCATCAGCAGGAAAAAGCCGATGTAACTCAGTCCGCACAACGTCCCAACTACGAAAATTCCAGTCCGGACTTTGGAGTCAGGAATGTATGCCGGTTTATTATCTGCTAATGTTTCCATGGCGATTTGTTTCTATTAGAGACAAAAGAATCATGCCATAACAGATGGGAGTCGGGAGATGGGAGACGGGAGTGAGCAGCAGGAACAATGAGAAAAGTGTGGAAATCTAGAATCAACAGTATGAGTAATCTTGAACGTTTATTACACCCGTCTCCGAACTCCAATCTCCCATCTATTTCAGGAGCCCTTCAGTCTTCATCACATCCAATGCCTGATTCAGACATTCAGAGGAATCATAAATCACCAAACGACGTTTGCAGGCTTTGCCGTTTTTCCCGGTGTAGTGAACGAGGAACCAGTCGTAACCAAAATTCTTTTTGAAATACTGAACGGCATTGATGTCTTCACGCGGAATAAATTCCGATTGGGAAAATCCAAGCATGCGGTAAAGCGAAACGACCATAAGAATCGTAAGCGCCATCATGAGTACGACCACCGGATACAATTTCGTAATCGTGCACATGATCATGAAAAACGTAAGCACACTTATTCCGAGCACAAGCCAGATCGATGAAACGTAATCGGGTTTGTCGTTCTGAGCTGGACGGTCGGAAGGAATTTTCTTCGTGGAGATAATCAGGCCTTCTTTCAGCACGTGACAATATCGTGCGTCGGAGAGTACAAAATGCGGGTGTTCCGGTTCATTCATTTGCGCAAAGATAGTATTTGTCACTTCGAGCGCAGTCGAGAAGTCGGCAAATACTGGTCTGGCCTCCTGTTGTTGAGTTCTCTCCCGATAGCTATCGGGATACGCTCGAACTGACAACAGATTCCGATCGCCCAACCGCCTACTCTTTGTGTATCTTTGCCGCCATGATAACAATTGAGCAGATAAAGTCCCTCGGGGAGCGCAAAGACACGCTAAGGAGGCATCTTTGACATCGATCGCAAACTCTCCAAAATAGCAGAAGAAGAAACCATTTCTCAGTCGTCCGGATTTTGGGACGAACCGAAGAGAGCGGAACACCTGCTGAAAGAAATCAAAAAGAAAAAAGACTGGACGGATGCATTCGCGAAGCTGGAAAGCAGTATCGCTGATCTTACTGTGCTTCACGAATTCTACAAAGCCGGTGATGCAACGGAAGAAGACATCGATACCGACTTCGCGAAAACAGTAAAGACGCTTGAAGATTTGGAATTCCGCAACATGTTGAGCGGAACTGAAGATCATCTCAGTGCGGTGTTGACCATCAATGCAGGTGCAGGCGGAACAGAAAGTTGCGACTGGGCAGGAATGCTCATGCGTATGTACATTATGTGGGGAGAGAAGATGGGTTTCAAAGTGAAAGAAACCGACATGACAGATGGTGAAGCAGCCGGAATAAAATCGGTGACTCTTGAGTTCGAAGGCGATTATGCGTTCGGTTATCTCAAGGGAGAAAACGGTGTACATCGCTTGGTGCGAATTTCTCCTTTCGATTCGAATGCACGTCGTCATACTTCTTTTGCATCGGTGTATTGTTATCCGTTGATTGACGATACAATTGAGATCGAAGTGAATCCTGCTGAATGCGAATGGGAAACTTTCCGTTCGGGTGGAGCAGGTGGACAGAACGTTAACAAAGTAGAAACAGCGGTTCGACTCTATCACAAACCTTCGGGCATTGTGGTGAAGAATCAGGAGTCGCGCTCGCAAGGACAAAACCGTGAGAATGCGTTGCGTCTTTTGAAATCTCAGCTTTACG
>CAYUTR010000376.1:0-4759 GCA_964447465.1 uncultured Chryseobacterium sp. | reverse complement strand
ACGCAACCGATGGAGTAGGGAGTCCGCGTTTTGATTCAGGAAGAAAATTTCCTTTCCCGTCAATCATCTGAACGCCGAGTCCGCCTGCATCTGCGTGCGAATCCATGAAGTCGACAACCTTGCGGAATGTGTTCTCTTCTACAACTGTATCGGGATTGAGCAAAAGAACATATTCTCCTTTCGCAATACGAATCGCCTGGTTGTTTGCTTTTGCAAATCCGGTGTTCTCTTTATTCGCGATCAGTATGACTTCAGGAAATTTCTCACGCACCATTTGCACTGAGCCGTCAACCGAGTTGTTGTCTACAACGAAAACTTCCGTTTCAATTCCAGCTACAGCTTTCCGCACCGAGTGCAGACACTGCTCCAGAAAGTGCTGGACATTGTAGTTGACGATGATAACCGAAAGCTTCACGATGTGCAGATGTGCAGATATGCAGATGTGCAAATGCGCACATTACTACCCGCAGCTGGGTGCGAAGGTACAAACGGAATTTATGCGAAAATAGTATGAAATCGTTGTTTTTAACCTGAATTCGAGCATCGATCCTTGTCAGACTGAGCGCAGCCGAAGGTTGACAAGAGCGAATTAGCGTGTAGAGAACGTGCCTTCATACGGCACCCGATTCACAATCGATCTTCCCAGCGTAATCTCATCCGCATATTCCAACTCATCACCGACCGCAATTCCACGTGCAATTGTGCTCACCGGTATGTTGTGCTCTTTAAGCTTGCGGTAAATAAAAAAGTTCGTGGTGTCACCTTCCATGGTTGTGTTCAGCGCCATGATCACTTCTTTCACGTTGCCCGACTTCACACGATCAACAAGAGAATCAATTTTCAGATCGTTCGGACCTATTCCGTCCATTGGAGAAATGATTCCTCCGAGTACGTGATACACTCCGCCGAACTGCTGCGTGTTTTCGATTGCCATTACATCGCGCACATCTTCAACAACACAAACAACACCGTGATCGCGCTTGTAGTTGTTGCACACGCCGCACATTTCTGCATCACTGATGTTGTGACAAATCCTGCAGTGCTTCAGTTCCAGTTTCAATTTCTGAAACGTTGTGCCGAATTTATGCACGTGTCCATCGTCTTGCCGCAACATGTGCAACACGTAACGCAACGCCGTTTTACGGCCTACACCCGGCAGGGAAGCAAAAGCCTCAACCGCCTCTTCAATCAACTTCGATGGATATTGGATCATTGGAGCGTAAAGTTAACACAGTTCACAGTTTTACAGTTCACAGTTCAATGTTTTGGTGAACAGTTCGCTGTTAGTTGCGCCCAAGGGCGCCTTGCCACAGATTCGCAGATTACGCAGATCGCGTGGTGTCAGGATCGTATCCTGACACAGCCTCGATCCTGTGTCGGGATTGGGATCCCGACACCACGCGTAATCTGCGAATCTGTGGCAAAAGCGTCTTTAGACGCAGCCACGCTTAGGATTTCTTAAATTTGATAGGTGAACCGAATCCTCTCCAGTGTATTTACGCTCGCGTTGCTGATTTTCTCAGCGAAAACGCGCGCCCAAAATCCCGGCGACGCACTCTTTGGAATGCCCGGAATTCACACCGTCGAAATCACTTTTTCACAGTCGGGTTGGTGGGACACGCTCCAGAACAACAAAACGCTCAGCGATCAGACATTACAGGATGTGTACATGTCCGGTTCTGTTTTGATGGACGGAAATCCACTCGATAGCGTAGGAGTGAGGTTGAAAGGAAACGCGAGCTACAGTCATCCCGGGATGAAGAAACCGATTCGACTCGAGTTTGATGAATATCGGGTAGCACAGCGTTACGACGGACTTTCATCGTTACACCTGAACAACTCGGCGTACGATCCAACCATGTTGCGTGAAAAACTCATGCTGGATGTGCTCATCAATCACGGAATTCCTGCGCCGCGTTGTGCTTTTGCGCTCGTGTACTTCAACGGAGGATTCATTGGCGTGTACAACATGATCGAGCACATCGACAAGAAATTTTTGGATTCACATTTCGGTGATGATCGCGGTAATCTTTACAAAGGCGATCCGAACGGAACGCTCGAATGGTTCGGCAATGCAGAATCATCGTACTATTTCAACTACGAAAAGAAGACGAACGAAACCCAGAACGACTGGAGCGATCTTGTAAATCTCATTGATGTGATCAACAATAGCGGTGCATCATTCCCGACTTCTATCCGGCAAGTGATGGACATTGACGCGTTCCTCTGGTATCTCGCAGCACAAAACGTTTTCGGCAATCTCGATTCGTACGTGCACAATCCGCACAACTACTATCTCTACAACGATTCGCTGACGAATAAGTTCGAATGGATTGCCTGGGATGTTGGATTGAGTTTCGGAGTGTTTCCTACATTCTTCACTACAAAGCCTCAGGACATGGATGTTTTCTACATGCCCGATGGTGGTGCGCGAACTCCACTGACGAAGCATCTTTTTCAGCACGAAGAATTCCGACAGATTTACCTGAATGCGATGTGTACGTTCATCAACGAAGAGTTGAATCCTTCGGTGCTGTATCCAAAGATTGATAGTCTCGCGAATCAAATTCGTCCTTGGGTATACACTGAATCTGCAGCGAACAAGATGTACACCACGGAACAATTCGAGGGCAATCTTGGATTTCAATCCTACGCAGTGTGGATACTCGCAGAAATTCCAGGCCTGAAACAATTCGCGTCGCAACGTATCGGAAATCTTTCAGTACAACTCTGTAAAGAAGGCTGGAGCTGTTACCAGGGAACTGTTGCAACACAAATTAGCGATGAAGCCATTCACGTTGATCCGAATCCTTCCGATGGCAAAGTGATAGTGCGATTTGATTCTCCGGACGCACGCACCGCGGTAAATTATCGCATCACCGACATGTACGGAAATATGATCCTGCAGGAAGAAGTGTTAATTGACATGACCACATATCGCCGTGAGATGGATTTCAGTCAATATGCGGCTGGAGTTTATGTTCTCAGGGTGATTGGTACCTGCGAAAACATCGAAAGGAAGATTGTGATCATTAAGTAGCTGGGTTCTCACGATGTGATGTCGGGATCCCAATCCCCACACAGCCATAGTCGTGGTTCTCAGAATAAAGCCTCGATGTTCTTGTCACGACGTGGTGTCGGGATCCCAATCCCGACACAGCCACAGTCGTGGTCCTCAGAACTAAGCCTCGATCTTCTTGTCACGACGTGGTGTCAGGATCGCATCCTGACACAGCCGTGATCTTGGTTCTCAGAAGACCGCCACGATCGCCTTGTCACCATCGAATAGTTGATAAGTCAACGATCTTGGGTCTGCACAACTGAAATGAATTCCGAAATTCGCTTCAATGACTCCAGGACTCATTCTTCTTACCGTAGGAATCTACACACTGTTAATATTCGCATTAACCTGGTGGACATCCCGTGGTGCCAGCAACGAATCGTATTTCGTGGGCGATCGCCAGTCAAGCTGGTATCTTGTTGCATACGGAATGATTGGCGCGTCTTTATCCGGGGTAACGTTCATGTCTGTTCCTGGAAATGTCGGCGGTGCGAACTTCTTCTACTTCCAGGTTGTCCTCGGTTATTTCTTCGGATATCTCATCATCGCGAAAGTGCTGTTGCCTTTGTATTACAAAATGCACCTCACTTCGATTTACACGTATCTCGAGAGAAGACTGGGAGTTCACGCGTACAAATCAGGAGCATTCTTCTTTCTCATCTCACGAATTTTCGGTGCGGCCTGCAGAATGTTCATCGTTGTTCTCGTGTTGCAGAAATTCATCTTCGAGCCTTGGGGCGTTCCGTTCTGGGTAACGAGTGCCATTTTCATCCTGTTGATTCTCGCTTATACGTACAAAGGCGGAGTGAAAACCATCATCTGGACAGATACGCTGCAGACTACGTTCATGTTGTTGTCATTAGTGCTGAGTGTAATTCTGATTGCCGACAATCTGGATATCGAAGGAGTAGTAGGACATGTTTTCTCCAGTGAACATTCACAGATATTCAACTGGGACTGGAAGGCCGGAAGTTTTTTCCCTAAAGCCTTTCTGGGCGGGATGTTTATCTCCATTACCATGACCGGAATGGATCAGGAGATGATGCAGAAGAACATCAGTGTAAAAACATTGGGTTCATCGCAGAAAAACATGATTACGTTCAGTGCCGTGATGGTAATCGTAAACCTTCTGTTTCTTGCATTGGGTGTCCTGATCTGGGATTACGTTGCAACAAGTCCCGAGATTCAGGAGGCATTGGCCAACAAAACCATGAAGCCTGATGAATTGTTTCCGACGATTGCACTTGGTAAACTCGGAACTGTCTGCGGATTGTTATTTATTATCGGATTGATTTCAGCAGCCTATCCAAGTGCAGATGGAGCATTGACTGCATTAACCGCATCCTTTTGCATTGACTTTCTTGGGTTTAATCACGCAGAAAAAGGGTGGACCGAGGCGAGAAAGACAACAGTGCGTAAATACGTGCACGTAGCATTTGCCGTGTTGTTGTTTCTTACGCTACTCGTTTTGCAGGCAATCAACGATCGTGCAATCATCGATCTCATTCTCTTCCTTGCAACAATTACGTACGGACCATTGCTCGGATTGTTTGCATTCGGAATCATCATGAAGAACCGTGCCGTAACAGGTTGGCCGATTGTCGCGATATGTTTGCTTGCACCAACAATCAGTTTCATCCTGAACTATCTGGCAGTCGAAAACTGTTTCGGCGGATACAAATTCGGAAACGAACTCCT
>CAYUTR010000375.1:0-4768 GCA_964447465.1 uncultured Chryseobacterium sp. | reverse complement strand
TATTCGTTCACTCCGGAGATCCGATTGGTGATCGTGAAGGAGCGTTGGGATATCTTGCACTTTACATTGCAATTTTCTTTCTGGGTGGAGGAAGATTTTCGGTGGACAGTTTACTTCGTAAAAATTCAAAATGGTAAAAGTACTCGGTGCTCGGTGCTCAGTGCTCGGTTGGTACGGAGTTCTGATGTTGATTGGTTCGATCCTTGTTGGCTGCGGAAGTGAAACAAGCGCTCAGAATACGGATAGCGTTCCTGTGACTAATAGCGTTGGAAAGCGTGTTGCAATTGGAACAACGAACTACACGATTGAATTGATTCCAGGATATTACATCGAGAAACAGGAAGACCCGAATTTCGAAGTGTACTATTTCAAACCTGATGACACTACGAACACCGTTGATGAAGCCGGAATTTATTTCGGACCACGTCCGGATACCTCTGCACCATCAACAGAATACACACGGAAAACTTCGCCGGGAACGTTTATGGGTAACTCCGTAACGTGGACAGAATTTATCACAGCAACATACACGCAACGCGAAGTTTACATTGACAATGGACCTGAAGAGAAAATACATTGCTGGTGTTACTCGGGGGATCCTGCGGTGCTGGAGAAATTGTATGTGATGATTAAGACTATCCAGTAGGCAGTAAGCAGTTTGGCAGTAGGCAGTCAAAAAATGGGACACCTTACATTTGACTATTCTTCCGCGCGATAAATCGCGCGGCGATCACTTGACTCTTTTGTGTTTAATGGAGAAGGGGAAAAATGGCTTCGCCATTTTTCCCCTTCTCTACACATTATAAAAGTAAAACAAGTGATCGCCGCTCGGCTTCAGCCAGCGGACATGAATACTGCCTACTGCCCAACTGCCTACTGAACTACCATTTTTTCTTCCCGAACTTCTTCTTCCGATCATCCCCGCCTTCGCTGCCCATCAACGATTTCCAATTTCCACCGTCGCCTTCCGGCTTGCCGGTTTTTCCACCGAATGATTTAGGCTTGTCGTCAGCACTCGCGCGCGATTTCTCACCGTAAGATTTTCCGAAAGATTTTTTTGCGCCGAACGAAGGTTTGTCGCCAAACGACTTACGCTCGCCACCAAACGATTTTTTATCACCGTATGATTTCCGTTCGCCACCACTTCCTCCTCCGTATGATTTACGCTCTCCTCCGCTTCCTCCGCCGTATGATTTACGTTCGCCACCACCGTACGATTTACGTTCTCCGCCACCGTACGACTTGCGTTCGCCACCACCGTATGATTTACGTTCGCCGTCACCGAAGCTCTTGCGTTCTCCACGATCATCATCGCGACGACGCGGACCAGAACCACCAGTGTTTTCCGAAACGTTCACACGTACTTCGCGGCCATTCACATTAATATCACGGAACGCATCTTCAACTTGCTTTTGCGTTACCGCAATTGTCTGAACGAATGAGAAGTTATTTTTGAGATCAATTCTTCCAACGTGTTCGCGACCAACATTCAGATTATCGCAGAACAAACGAAGAAGATCAGCCGGTTCTAATCCGTCGATACGACCAACAGAAACAAACCAGTTGATTGAATCGCCTTCAATTTCAGGACGGCGTTCGCGCTTCTCACCTTTTGCAGGAGCATTGAGATCGCTATGTTTTAATTGTTCGATTGCATTCTGCATCTGCATGGACACAAGGCGACGCAATGCATCTCCTGGTGTTAATCCCTGCATGCCTTCTTCCATCAATTCAAGATACTTTGTATCGAGTGTTTTGTCTTCCGGGAAATCGACAATGCGTTTCGCAAAAGCAAGAACCTGGTTCTTCATTGCATCATCTCCCGAAGGAACTGCAAGGAAAGTGAGTTTTGTTTTTGTAGCGCGCTCGATATCGCGAAGCTTGCCTTGTTCTTTTGCGTGAAGCAGAACGATAGAAACTCCAGTCTTTCCCGCACGACCGGTACGGCCGCTACGGTGTGTGTAGGATTCCGGTTCATCAGGCGCCTGATAATGGAATACGTGTGTTACGTCATCAACGTCTAGTCCGCGTGCCGCTACGTCTGTTGCAACGAGAACTGTTACCACACGATTGCGGAAACGTTTCATAACGTAATCGCGTTGCGCCTGGGAAAGATCACCGTGTAATGCATCAGATGGATAACCATCGCGACCCAGATGATCAGCAACTTCCTGTGTTTCTGCTTTTGTACGACAGAACACAATTCCGTACAAACCTGGATGTGCGTCAATGAAACGACGCAATGCAGGATAACGATCGCGCGCCTGAACTACAGTATAGAAATGCGAAATAGCTTCGTTGGTAACCTGCGTTCCTTTAACAGAAACGGTTGCAGGATTTGTCATGTACTTTTTCGAAATGCGCGCAACGCCTTCCGGCATTGTTGCAGAGAAAAGCCATGTTAGTTTTTCATTTGGAGTTTCAGCGAGAATCGTGTCGATTGCTTCGCGGAAACCCATGTTGAGCATTTCATCTGCTTCATCAAGAATCACTGTGCGGATTCCACCGAGTTTCATCGCACCACGCTCGATCATATCATTCACACGGCCTGGAGTTCCAACGATAACGTGAACACCACGCTTAAGTTCTTTGATCTGCAAGCTGATGCTTGATCCACCATATACCGGAAGAATATTGATTCCTCGGAGGTGTTTCGCGTAGTTCTTCAGATCACCTGCGATCTGAATGCACAACTCGCGTGTAGGGCAAAGTATAATTGCTTGCGGAGTATGATCATCAAGATCCAGAGAATCGAGAACAGGCAGACCAAAGGCTGCTGTCTTACCGGTTCCGGTTTGTGCCAGTCCAACAAGGTCAGACGCACGCTGCAACAGTACTGGAATTGCTTGTAATTGTATTGGAGTTGGGGTTTCGAAACCCATTTCGGCTACTGCTTTAGCCAGTTCAGGGCGAAGCCCCAATTCAGAAAATGTACTCATGTGAAGGATTATACCCCGGTTTTAATTTAACCCGTCCGAACAGACTGTCCGGTTGGGCGGGCGCAAAGGTACGCTTTTAGAGAGTACGAATGTGGGATTGGGGACTGGGGAATGCGGGAAATGAGGGAGTTCTGTCGATTTGGGAAGGGATTTGATCGAATAGCACATGCGATGGAATCATTCCTTGCCCTGCGACTTGACATAATCAAGAATTTCCTGCTTCAGTTTTTGTTGTTGCGGTTCTTTAGAATAATCCTGTTCATTTAACAACATGGTTATACTAACAGGAATCTTTGATGTATCCGTGTGAGGCCTTAAAAACAACGTATCGGGAATAATAGCCTTACAGTCAACTAGAAAATAATGCGCTAAGTCCAACCTATCCAGATATAATGCCTCCAACACTGGACTCAATCCAACTACATTGTCCGGGTTGTAATTCACATCAGCACCCGTGTTAACAAGGGTTTCAATAAATAACTTGCATCTGAAGATAGATGACGCTGCTTTACACAATAGAGGAATCTTTGTCCCTCTTATGTAACAATACGTATCGAGATTGGGGTGATATTTCAGAAGCAGGTTAAGCATACCTGTGTCGCACTCATTATCTCCGTAACCTTCGCAAAGAGTCATTAATACATCGGAGCTATCCGAATAACCTTTGATCAACAAATCAGAACCGTTCTCCAACAAAGATTCGGCTGCATCACGCTTACCATTGACCACAGCAAGAAATAGTAAAGTGTGACCAAATTTCTGTTCCTGATAGTCTATTAAATCAGGATTCGCTGCTAAAAATTCCTCAATCGCTTCCGCATCATTGTCTTCAACAGCTCGCGCTAATTCTTCCACAGGAGTATCGTCAAAAGAGCGAAAATTGAACCCCGGCAGATAACTTCTACCGCAAGCAAAAACGGTGATTGCTAACAAGAAAAGGGAAATCCTGTGCGAAAATTTAATCATGTTCAATCCTGCAAATGCAAATCCTGCACCAATCTTAACACAAAATCCAACTGCTCTTCTCTTGTCAGATCACTATTGTCAAGTACAACTGCATCCGGTGCCTGAATGAGTGGATTTTCTTTACGATGCGTGTCTGAATGATCACGTTCCATGAGATTCCGACGAACATCATCACGGGAAATGTTTAAGCCTTTCGCTTTCATTTCGTCCAAACGACGTTGTGTACGAATGTCAGGATCGGCAGTCATGAATATTTTCAGCTCAGCATCTGGAAAAACGTTAGTGCCAACATCACGTCCGTCCATGACAACACCTTTGTTCTGGCCCATCTCACGTTGTAATGCCACCATCTTTACACGAACATCATGAATCTTACTCACGGGACTCACGTAGTTGGAGACATCCATTTGGCGGATTTCTTTTTCCACGCTAACACCGTTCATGAATGCTTCGTTGGTACCAAGATGCGCGTTGAATTCGAAGCGCAAGTCAATCTGATCAAGAGACTTTACCACATCTGCTTCGTTAATGGTGCCATCTTTAATGATACCATGTTGGAGAGCGTAGAGCGTGACACAACGGTACATTGCGCCTGTATCAACGTAACTGTAGCAAAGTTTAACAGCCAACGATTTCGCCAGCGTGCTTTTGCCGCAGGAGGAGTAACCGTCGATAGCGATGGTGATGCGTTTCACTTGACCGAAGGTAACTGGAATTCGTTAAAAAAGGAACGCGGATTTTTAAGTCCGAGGCTTGTTAGTCGCTTCGACAGGATGAGTCTGGTGAGGCTCATGTGTTGGACTTCGGATCTAATGAGATAAACTCAAACGTATCTCATTAAATCCAATGACTGAAAGTTGATG
>CAYUTR010000374.1:0-4773 GCA_964447465.1 uncultured Chryseobacterium sp. | reverse complement strand
CGAGATAAACTTTCATGTGTTTTTTGCCTGAAAAATACGGTTACGAAGATACGAATTCGAAGGATGGCAGAAACGGTCGGATATTGATCGACTTTGAGCAAATACTGGTTGCGAGGGTTAAAGGAACGCGGATTTTGAAGTTCATGGCTTGATAGTCGTCTTTCAGGATGTCTGCGTGAACGAACAAAACTCGGGTGTCGGATTTTATGAGATAAACTCAAGCCTATCTCATTAGATCAAACTTCACAATCGTTCTATACACCAGAATAATCCGGGATCAGAAATAGCAAGTCTCGTTTATAAAAATCCGCGTTCCTATTTTGCCGACTCCTTGATAAGCTCGCGGATATCCGTCATGATCTTCTTCGCGAGATTTTCAGCCGTAGTTTCCGACGCACTCTCCGAATAAATGCGGATAATTGGTTCCGTATTCGAACGGCGCAAATGCACCCATTCTTTGTCGAATTCGATCTTCACTCCGTCAACCGTATTGATTGGCTGCTTCTTGTACTTCGCCTGGATGCCGGTGAGAATATTATCGACGTTGATTTCCTTCGTCAATTCAATTTTGTTCTTCGAGATGTGATAATCAGGATACGTTGCACGCAACATGGAAACACTTTTCCCGTATTTCGCGAGATGCGTGAGGAACAACGCGATTCCAACCATTGCATCGCGACCATAATGCAATTCAGGATAGATGATTCCACCATTTCCTTCTCCGCCGATCACCGCATTGTTAGCTTTCATTGCTTCCACCACGTTCACTTCACCGACTGCAGAAGCGAAATACTTCCCTCCTGCTTTCTCGGTAACATCGCGCAAAGCACGCGTAGATGACATATTGGAAACCGTATTCCCTTTCTTCGATTTCAGAATGTAATCGGCAACAGTTACAAGTGTGTATTCTTCACCGAACATTTCCCCATCCTCGCAAATAAGTGCAAGACGATCAACATCCGGATCCACAACGATTCCAAGATGAGCTTTGTTTTTCGTAACCGCTTTCGCAACATCACGGAGGTTTTCAGGAAGTGGCTCAGGATTATGTGCGAATTCACCAGTTGGCTCGCAATACAATTCCACGATCTGTTCTACACCAAGTGCAGTCAGCAATTTCGGGATTGCAATTCCGCCGGTAGAATTTACTGCATCAACTACAATTTTGAAATTCTTCTCGCGGATTGCTTTCACATCCACTAAAGGCAGAGCAAGTATCGCTTTGATATGATCGTCAATGAAGGAATCTTTCAGAGTGACTTTCCCCAGCCTGTTCACATCAGCAAAAATGAAATCATCTTTCGCGGCAATGGAAAGAACTTCTTCTCCATCAGCTCCGGAAATGAATTCGCCTTTCTTGTTCAGAAGCTTGAGTGCGTTCCACTGTTTCGGGTTGTGACTCGCGGTAAGAATAATACCGCCGTCTGCTTTTTCAGCAACAACTGCCATTTCTATGGTTGGCGTGGTAGAAAGTCCACCATCAATGACATCTATGCCCAATCCGCACAGCGTTCCCGTTACAATACGGTTTACCATTTCGCCAGAGATCCGCGCATCACGTCCAACAACTACTTTGATCTTGCGATCGGCTTTGCCCTGACGGATGATCCACGTGCCGTAAGCGGCAGTAAATTTCACAACATCGAGGGGACTGAGGCCTTCTCCAGCTTTTCCGCCAATTGTGCCGCGGATTCCGGAGATTGATTTAATAAGTGCCACTTTTTTTGAATTATGGGGAGAGCAAAGATACGCTTGGCACGAATGTTTCCGTTTTCACATAATAAAACATACTAACAGCTAAAATTGCGGTTTTGCTGATAACTTTGCCGGCTTTTTGCTGTATAACTATTTGAAAAGGCAGACGCGAATTTATCTTTGTTAGTATCACTATTGTTTAGAGTATGAGTAAAGGGAATATGCCAATCGAGAAGTTGGCGGAGCAGTTTGAGCAGATGGCTAAGAGTCAAGTCTTTGGCTTCTTTCAGGAAGAAGCCCTGGAAGAACTCACCGACTACTACATCAACCTGAAACATTTTCGTCGCGCTTTGGAGGTGTTAGTTGTAGCGCGCCAGCAACATCCGTTCTGCGTCACATTCCTTGTACTGAAGGCCCAGGTGCACATCAACATGGGTGAAAATCAGGTGGCACTTGAAATACTCGCAGAAGCTGAGAAAACTGAACCGTTTTTCGCGGAACTACATATGACCCGTGGAAGCATTTATAGCCAAATGGGTTTGCATGAGAAATCAATCATCAGTTTCCGAAAAGCGGCAGAGTACGATGCACCGAGAGACGAAGTTGACTTTTGCATAGCTTATGAATTAGTGAATCTCGAAAACTGGGAAGACGCAATTCCGCTTTTCAGAAGTTGTTTGTCTATCAATCCCGACCACGATATCGCGCTGAATGAATTAGCGTATTGCTATGAGATGATAGGCGATCAGGAAGAAGGCATCAAGTTCTTCGAGAAGTTCACCGACATCCGACCATACAACACGTATGCATGGTTCAACCTGGGCGTTTGTCACAGCCGCAATGGTTTGTATGAAAAGGCACTCGAGTCGTACGAATATGCATTGGCAATTGATGATCATTTCTCGGTAGCGCTGTTCAATAAAGGCAGTCTGCTGAACATGCTCAACCGTGTTGACGAAGCCATTGTGGTTTACACGGAGTGTTTAGCACAAGATCCACAACGTGCTGATGCGCACTATTATATGGGCGAATGCTACGAGCGGAAAGAAGACTTGGATACAGCATTGCTTTACTATACAAAAGCCACCCGCCTCGAAGCCGGAATGGCTGATGCATGGCTTGGAATTGGTGTCGTACTTGAACAGCAAGGGCGCATCAATGAAGCCATTCACTATGTGAAAAAGGCCCTTGATCTGAACAATGCCAATGCCGAATACTGGTACGTGTATGGCGACTTCCAGCTGAAACTTGGTTTCCACGAAGAAGCAGAAGCTGCTTACAAACAGGTGATGCTGGCTGAGCCGGAGAATCCAAATATCTGGCTGGACTACGCAAAAGTTCACTTCGAGATGGAGAAAATCGATTCTTCCATCGAAACGTTGATGGAAGGCATCAAGCATCATCCGAATTTTGCTGAGCTACAATACCGCATGGCTGCTTACCTGATTTACGCAGGACGGAAGGCAGAGGCGCTGGAATATTTACACGAAGCGCTCAATCAGGATTTCGAAAAACACGAAGAGATGTTTGAGGAGTTTCCGCAGCTCAGGGACAACATTTCGCTGGTAGAGCTCATCGAGTCTTATCGTAAGTAATACGCACAACACAAATTTTTACCACCAAGACACCAAGGCACCAAGGTTTATGGGTTAAAGAAATTGGTGGTCCATTCATGCTTCGCACACTATCGGTAATTTTTCTTGGTGTCTTTGTGCCTTGGTGGTTAATTTAGGAAGCCACGATTCGCGGTTTTTCGTAGATTTACCCCGTTAATTCTCCTCTATGAACGTGAAGTTGCCCTTCCTGCCCGATCGCTCGGCGCGCCCGCGTAAAAACGGCGTGACCATGGTCATGGACAAAGGTCTCGGCCTCAAGCAGGCAGAACAGTTTATTGATTCCTGTGCCGATTATGTAGATCTCGTGAAGCTTGGCTTTGGTACGTCTGTTATCACTCCGAACCTTGCCGAGAAAATCAAGCTGTACAAAGAAGCCGGTTTCAAAGTTTACCTGGGTGGAACTCTTTTCGAAGCGTTTATTATCCGCGATAAGTTTGACGACTACGTGAAGTTTATTGAAAAGCTCAAGATCGATCACGTAGAAGTTTCTGACGGTTCCATTGTGATGGAACACGATCAGAAATGCAAATACATCAATCAGCTTGCGAAAAACTTCACGGTACTTTCCGAAGTTGGCTCAAAGGAAGAAGGCATCATCATTCACCCGAACAAGTGGACGAGTATGATGAAGAACGAACTCGAAGCCGGATCCTGGAAAGTAATTGCAGAAGCGCGTGAAAGCGGAAACGTTGGTATTTATCACCGCAACGGTTCGCCACACACCATGCTGATGAATAAGATCATCGCGAAAGTAAAAGTGGAGAACATTCTTTGGGAAGCTCCGCAGAAATCGCAACAGGTCTGGTTCATCAAACAGTTCGGTTCCGACGTAAATCTTGGAAACATCGCGTTCGAAGAAGTAATTCCACTGGAAACACTTCGTCTCGGATTGCGTGGCGATACATTCTTCACCTTCCTGCCAAAAGAAAAGCAGGTAGAATAAACCACACCATGAAAGAGATCACAGTACAGGAACTGAAAACGAAAATGGACAACAAGGAAGATTTCCAGTTCATTGACGTACGCGAACCACACGAAGTTGAAATCGCAGAGATTGGTGCAGAGCTGATTCCGATGGGAGAAATCCTTGGACAGGTCGACAAGATTTCACGCGATAAGCCGGTGATTATTCACTGCCGTAGCGGTGCGCGTTCCGGAACAATTGTTCAGGCACTAGAAGCACAACACGGTTTTACTAACCTGTACAATCTCAAAGGCGGAATTCTTGCGTGGTCGCGCGAGATCAATCCTGCCATTCCGCAGTACTAAATGGAAACTATTAAAGAGTTCTTCCACATTCTGCTCCACATCAACGATTATCTTGATGGTTGGGTGAGCGAATACGGAACGACGATTTACGTCATTCTCTTTCTGATCATCTTCGTTGAAACCGGATTGATCGTAATGCCATTCCTTCCGGGAGATTCACTTTTGTTTGCAGCCGGTGCAATCTGTGCACGCA
>CAYUTR010000373.1:1919-4775 GCA_964447465.1 uncultured Chryseobacterium sp. | reverse complement strand
AGGATGCAATGACGCTGGGCAACCAGGCCGTTGAACCGGGACACATTCTGAAAGGAATTATGGCCGTCGATGAAAACGTGACTCCCTTCCTGCTCAAGAAGCTGAACATTAACACGGCATTGTTCACGCAGCTCGCAGACCGCATTACGCAGTCGTATCCGAAAATTTCTGGCGGCGGGCAGTATCTGTCGCAAACTGCAAACAAAGCGATTGTGAAGGCTGTAAATAGCCTTAAAGAGTTCAATGATGAGTTTGTTTCGATTGAACATCTGTTACTTGGTTTGCTCGATGCCGGCGACCAGGTTGCGCAGATGATGAAAGATCAAGGCATCAATGCGAAAGATCTGAAAGCAGCAATTAAAGAGTTGCGTAAGGGCGAACGTGTAACAAGCGCATCGCAGGAAGAAACGTATAACGCGCTATCCAAGTACGCGATTAATCTGAACGCACAAGCACGTAACGGAAAGCTCGATCCTGTAATCGGTCGTGATGAAGAAATACGTCGCGTGTTGCAGATTCTTTCGCGGAGAACCAAGAACAACCCGATTCTCGTTGGAGAACCCGGAGTTGGTAAAACTGCAATTGCGGAAGGCCTTGCCCACAGAATCATCAATGGCGATGTGCCGGAGAACCTGAAGAGCAAGCAGATTTTTTCGCTGGACATGGGTGCGCTCATCGCGGGTGCGAAATACAAAGGTGAATTTGAAGAGCGACTGAAATCAGTTGTGAAGGAAGTCATCGGTGCAAATGGAGAGATCATACTCTTCATTGACGAGATACACACGCTTGTTGGCGCCGGCGGTGGCGAAGGCGCAATGGATGCAGCTAACATTTTGAAACCTGCTCTGGCGCGTGGAGAATTACGCGCAATCGGTGCGACAACACTGAACGAATTCCAGAAGTATTTCGAGAAAGACAAAGCACTCGAACGTCGTTTTCAGAAGGTGATGGTCGATGAACCTTCTTCGGAAGATGCGATTTCTATTCTTCGCGGAATCAAAGAAAAATACGAAGCGCATCACAAGGTGCGGATCAAAGACGAAGCAATTATCGCGGCAGTAGAATTGTCGCAACGTTATATCAACGATCGTTTCCTGCCGGATAAAGCGATTGACCTTATTGATGAAGCTGCATCGAAACTGAGAATGGAAATCAATTCCATGCCGCTTGAACTGGAAGATGCGGAACGGAAAATCCGTCAGCTGGAAATTGAACGTGAGGCGATCAAGCGTGAAAATGATTCGCTCAAACTTGACACACTGAATAAAGAAATTGCTGAGCTGAATGATAAGCGCAATGATCTCCGTGCAAAATGGCAGGCGGAAAAGGAAATTGTAGAATCAATCCAGAAAGCGAAAGAACAAATTGAGTCGCTAAAGTTCGAAGCCGAACAAGCAGAACGCGCTGGTGATTACGGCAAGGTTGCAGAGATCCGTTACGGTCGCACGAAAGAAGCAGAAACTGCTCTGGAAGAAGCGAAAGCTGATCTCGCCATCATGCAGAGCGAAGGTCGACAGATGATCAAAGAAGAAGTTGATTCGGAAGATATCGCCGGCGTGGTGAGCAGGTGGACAGGAATTCCGGTGACGCGCATGCTTCAGAGTGAAAAAGAAAAACTGCTACACCTCGAAGACGAATTACACAAGCGTGTAGTTGGTCAGCACGAGGCGATAGAAGCCATTTCTGATGCGGTACGCAGAAGCCGCGCAGGATTGCAGGACACCAAGAAACCAATCGGTTCATTCATCTTTCTCGGAACAACCGGAGTTGGTAAAACAGAATTAGCAAAAGCGCTCGCTGAATTTCTCTTCAACAACGATCAGTCGATGACGCGTATTGACATGAGTGAGTACCAGGAACGTCATGCGGTATCGCGATTGGTTGGCGCTCCTCCCGGATATGTTGGATACGAAGAAGGCGGTCAGCTTACAGAAGCAGTGCGGCGCAAGCCCTACTCTGTTGTACTGCTTGATGAAATCGAGAAAGCGCATCCGGATGTGTTCAACATTCTTCTTCAGGTACTCGATGATGGACGTCTCACCGACAACAAAGGTCGCACTGTGAATTTCAAGAACACGATCATCATCATGACATCGAACATGGGCTCGCATGTAATACAGGAGCAGTTCGAGAAGATGAATGAGAAAAACCGTGAAGAAGTTCTGGCGCATACGAAGACGGAAGTATTCGATTTGCTGAAGAAGACAATCCGTCCAGAGTTTCTGAATCGCATTGACGAAATAATCATGTTCACGCCATTGACTCGCGAAGACGTTGACCAGATTGTGAAGCTGCAGTTCCATAGCATAGCAGAGATGCTCGTGCCGAATGGCATTCGCTTATCAGCCACTCCGGAAGCGATCAGTTGGTTAAGTGAATTGGGCTTCGATCCACAGTTTGGCGCACGACCTGTGAAAAGAATTCTACAGAAGAAGGTTCTGAACGAGCTTTCGAAGCAGATTCTGGCAGGAAAAGTTCCTAACAACGGAAATGTTGTCGTCGACGTTTTTGAGCGGCAAATCGTGTTTCGGGAACCAATTAAGCGTGATAAGCTGGTTTCATGACAAAGACTGTTAACGCGCTGAACTATGGAACGGTTTTCGACGTTAGTACATCAAACAAATTAAAAGTTCGCCCTATGAAATCCTGACGTTGACAGTCAGGATTCACGAATTCGAATACTTAAAACTAAATACCATGAGTAAAAAGCAAAATAACATTCCGAAGCAAGTGCTTTCTATTGGTGAACGGATCAAATTGCAGATCAACCGCAATACCATTGTCATTGTTAAGACAAAAGAAGCATTGAAGATGTGGATGACCCGTCACCCGGAAGCCAAGATAATTGCGTAGAGT
>CAYUTR010000373.1:0-1819 GCA_964447465.1 uncultured Chryseobacterium sp. | reverse complement strand
GTTATCAACCACCAATGAACTTTCGCCCAAAACGTTAAAATTTTGCAGGTATTTTGGCTCGACGGGGGCACTCAACCCGTCATCGGGAGATTCCCTCCACTGAACGAAATGAAATTTGCCGGGTCAGCTTAATTGCTTCCTTTGGTATAGTAAAAAACAATCACTCATGAAACCACTCGTTCTAGTACGCGAAAGCAAACAAATGAAAAATTACCGTACACGTAAACCAAAGCTTGTAGCTCCAGAAACCACAGGTGCTGACATTATCAAGTTACAAGTTGATTACCGCACCGTGATCATGGTTAAGTCACAGAAAGCACTCGAGATGTGGATGGTGAAATATCCGAATGCTAAGGTCGTAGCCTAACTCTCAACTCGTGTCGCCATCCTTCGGCTCCGCTCAGGATGACACACGGCTCACACGAGAATTATCTATTCGATGAACTCATCGATCTCGTCCATTTTATCCTCGGTGTAAGCCCCGGAAGTGACAAAAAGAATTTTTCCCTCCTTATCCAAAACGTAGATATACGGCTTGGTTTTGTCCTCCATCTTCAGTTTCTCTTTATAAGCTTCCAGTTCTCCACGATATATTACTACGTGCGGTTGTAAATCCTCCTGGACGGTTTTCTTCATGTCGGCTTTCGCTTTGTCGGCTCCTAATGCTTTCACACCTGTGAACATAGGAACGAAGTACACGTTCACGTCGTAAACGTCATCCATCAACCCGGTTTTAGCAATGAACTTGTCGTAGGTTGGTTCATACCAGGTAACAAGATCCTTTTCGGCATCGGATGAATAAGCCATGCAAATGAGCGTCGACTTTCCTTTGGTATCTGTAGGAATCGTAAGCGTCTTATCATCGAGCGTTTCTGCTTTCAGTTCAGGGAACACATCTCCAACGGGTGGAGTGCTCAAAACGAAGGCGCAAAGGCCCGCTGTTAACAAAATAGCTTTACTCATTACTTTTAGCTTTTTAAGTATGGTATTCGTGAACCGCGAAAGGCGGTTTCATTGTTCGTTAATTAATGTTGTTTACAAGTTTACAAATTCCCTGCCACGTACCTTTACCAGATGAAAGCATTTCCGCTGATTGCTTTTTCACTTCTCTTCGTTGTCATGTCCGGTTGCAAATCGCGACACGTTGTGATCAATGAACCTAAGCAGGTTGTTCCGGTTAAACCTGTTGTAACCAATCCGCCGAACGATCTGAAAGTGATTCTCCACGAGGAGATGATCAACAAGAGTCTTGCAGCCTGCGGAAATATAACGGGCAAAGAGCCGTACAAAGTATTGTTCGTGCAGGATACTTTTCAATGGACGCTTATCAATCCGAAAATATACCTGCATCCCGGCAAAGCAGAATTTGTGACGGATGTGAATGTAGTTGCCGGACCTTTCTCCTACTCTACTCCATGCACAGGTGATGTACTCATCTGGTACGATCGTACGCTGAACATCATCAACGTGAAAATCACGCGCGCGATTGTAGGAATCTACACAACGATCTTCGGTGTGAAGCAACACATAAAGGATATCGATCTCGCGAGCAACTTCGAAGATCCGTTTACGTTTATGGGTCCGGCTGCAATGACTTCCGAAATGCCAATGGAAATGCCTGATGGCAGCATCAAGACACTTTACATGACTACAACCAGTTGTGATCTGATTGTGATGGAAGATGTGCTGGTTGTTCCTTGCGAAGTAGAGTTCAAGGAGAAGATTGTGCCGAAGGTTGGACCTAAAAAATAGTTAGTGGTGTCAGGATCGTATTCTGACACGGTCTCAATCCAGTGTCAGGATACGATCCTGACACCAC
>CAYUTR010000372.1:0-4776 GCA_964447465.1 uncultured Chryseobacterium sp. | reverse complement strand
GTCGCCACAAGTAAAGCTTGCAGAGAAAATAGCATCACTTCTTCCTGAGAAACTGGACTGTACGTACTTCACGAATTCCGGCAGCGAAGCCATTGAAGGTGCGCTGAAACTTGCAAAACGAATTACGGGTCGCTATGAAGTGGTTTCATTCCGCAATGCATATCACGGAAGTACACATGGCGCTTTAAGTATCATGGGTGACGAAACATTCAAGAACAGTTTTCGTCCGATTATTCCGGGAAACAGGTTACTTGATTACAATTCTATTGAGCAACTCAATGAAATAACACTTAACACTGCATGCGTAGTCGTTGAGCCGGTGCAGGCAGAAGGAGGATGTATTGTTCCGTCGAATGAATTTCTGCAGGCGCTGCGCAAAAAGTGTGATGCAGTAAAATGTCTTTTAGTTTTTGATGAAGTGCAAACCGGGTTTGGTCGCACCGGAACGCTGTTTGGATTTGAAGCAAGCGGTGTAGTTCCAGACGTAATCGTTTTTGCAAAAGGAATTGGCGGCGGACTTCCGATCGGTGCTTTTACTTCATCGCGACAGAACATGATGGCTCTTACACATCATCCAATGCTTGGGCACAGTACAACTTTCGGCGGAAACGCAGTTTGTTGTGCAGCTGCGTTAGCGACAATCAATGTTGTTCTTGAAGAAGAGCTATGGAAAGAAGCTGCACGGAAAGAAGCAATTGTGAGGAAGATTCTGGTTCATCCGAAGATAAAAGAAGTGCGTGGGAAAGGATTGTTCCTCGCAGTTGTGTTTGAGAATTTCGAAGAGAACAAAAAATACATTGATGCAGTTTTGGATCTTGGGGTAATCACCGATTGGTTTCTGTTCTGCGATTACGCGATGAGGATTGCGCCGCCGTTGAATATTCCGGATGATGTGTTGGAAGATGCCTGCAGAAAGATCGTATCCTGTCTCAACTAATCTACCTTAAACAACATTTTCTTATTCAACTACAAAGACGCAGAGGCGCAGAGGCAGCGCAAAGAAATTATTAATAGTTGCCAACCGAAAGCATCACAAGCGTGCAGGCATGCAGCACTGCAATGCCATTCTTCTCACACAATTCTTCCAGTTCAGGATTCTCCGTGCCGGGATTCAGAATAATACGCTTTGGTTTTAAAGAAACAATGTAATCATACCAAACTGGTTGGTGTCGCGGACCGACATAAAGGGTAATGGTTTCTACATTATCGAAGTGAGGACGATCGCCGTGGATTTTCACGCCGTAGATCTCACTGTCCTTTAGACCAACTGCCTTTACGTGCTGATCGTGTCCCAGCAGGGAATTAATCGCCATCTGCGAATAACGCGTTGGATTGTCAGAAGCACCGATCACTACAGTTAGTCCGCTCATTTCTCTATATAATCTAAATCCTTGCCAAATGTTTCAGGAAGACGCCACAGCGCGATAAATGCGATGAACATGATGAACGCGCCGACCGCGATTGTTGCCGTGATCTTGTCTTCAAACAAAGTTACGGCAAGGGTAAGCAGGTATGAAATCAAGATGGTAGAACCACGAACAAAGTTTGGAGCAGTTGTAGTTGCAGTTGCACGGATATTTGTTCCGAATAATTCAGATGCCGTACTCATGAACACCGCCCAATATCCTGTTGCGAAACCGATGAATGCTATTACACTATAGAACATAGTTACCGACTGTCCCGCAACTGTGAAATAGAGTGCGATACCGATAATCGCCAGAAGAAGGAAGAACAAGAGCGCCTTCTTTCTGCTTTTCATCACGTGACTCATTAATCCAGATGCAAGATCACCAACTGTGATTCCTGCATATGCCCACATGATCGATCGTCCTGCAGAAATCGAACCTTCCGGCAATCCAAACAAACGCGCGTACTCTGGTGAGAACAGAACCAATGTTCCCATCACATACCAAACAGGCACGGTAATAAAGATGATGCTGAGGTATTTTCGCACGCGTTCCTCGCTCGAGAAAAGCAGGAAAAAATTTCCGCGCGAAACTTTCTCTTCTTTTATGTGCTTGAACATTCCTGATTCATATACTCCTATACGCATTACGAGCAGTACTAATCCCATTGCGCCACCAATGAAGAATGAATTTCTCCAGTTCTCGATCACATCGCCCATGAATCCGGCGACAACTGCTCCGAATACTCCAACTGTTGCAACAATCATCGTTCCTATACCGCGACGTTCTTTCGACATCGATTCACTTACAAGAGTAATTCCGGCACCAAGTTCACCTGCAAGACCGAATCCTGAGATGAGACGCAGCAATGCATATTGATCGGTAGTCTGCACAAACCCATTCGCAATATTGGCGAGAGAATACACCAGGATGGATCCAAACAGGACAGATAGTCGGCCCTTCTTATCACCCAATATGCCCCAGAAAATTCCACCAATAAGCATTCCGCCCATCTGCCAATTCAGCAACTCCTTCCCATGCGCATCAACCAGTTTTCCCATCCAGTAATCGGACAGTGGACCATATTGCATAGGAAGAATTTCTTTCAGCGATGAAACACGTTCAACCCCAAACAGCAACAGATCGTAGATGTCTACGAAATATCCGAGGGCGGCAACGAGGACAATTAAGAATACCTGTTTTTCGGCAGCGGTCTTTGTCATAAGGCGTGCTAAGGTAACAAGTTCCCTGTTTCCCGTTTCCTGTTTCCGGTTCATGTGAATTCACAAAATGAAAAGGAAAAGTGCTATTTCAACCCGGATTTGAATGGAACAGCAATCGATCCGCTGCTTCAACAGTGAACGCGCGCGATGAGTTCACAATGCGGCGTGATGTGTGCCATTATGTTTGCATCACTAAAACAAACTAAACATGAACATGAAACAACTACTACTCGTTGCTGCTGTATGCGGCGGAACTTCAATGATAGCGCAGGATCTTGCTCCGGGAATCAATTACTCGTACAATCCACCTGCCGCTGATGGAATCATCACAGACATAACTGTGGATGTCGTGAACAACGACAACAACAGTGCAGGATCGTTTGATGTATCGATGTACTTATATGATCAGGCAACAACCAACTATTGGATCATCGGAACTACAAATGTGCCAAGCTTGTCCGGAAATTCCCTGATCACAATTTCGAATTGGGACATCGACATCAATAGCACATCAGGAATTCCTGCTGGAACGTATCGCCTCGGTGTGTGGGTAGATTCAAACGAAGACATTTCCGAAGCCGACGAGAACGACAATGCTGGTTTGCTTTCGGGCAACATCAACTACAGTCCGGCAAACGGAATTGGTGATCACGCAATCGAAGTTGGATCCGTGAATTGCTTCCCGAATCCAGCTGTGAATTCAACTACACTATCTTTCAATCTTACCGAAAGTTCTGATGTTACCATTGAAGTGTTCGACGCACTCGGAAATCGTGTAGAAAGCATTAACAACGGACAACTTGCTCCAGGATTGCATCTGCAAATGATCAACACGGAGAATTATGCCGGTGGAATTTACTTTGTGACGATTACTTCCGGTGAGACTGTAATTACACGACGACTTTCGGTAGTGCATTGAGCTAGGGATTGAGGAATTGGGGGATTAGGGTATTTGGGTAAGACTAATACCCTAATTCCTTATTCCCCCAATCCCTTATTCCCCATTGAGTATATTTACGAGTGCGCTTCTTCCACGTTTTCATATTGCTTATTTGCAGCGGAACACTTTCCGCTCAGACCGATTCCACAGGAGCGCTGAAGGGATTAGTTATCGATGATGTGACCGGAGAAACGATTCCATTTGCACGAATCATCATTCTGAAAACAAGACTTGGTTGCGAAACCGATGTCAGCGGAAATTATAAGTTGACTTCTGTGCCGGTTGGTGAACAGCAAGTTAAAGCTTCCTGTCTCGGTTACTACAGCGACACTACTTCGGTAATCATCAACTCAACTCAAGGACAAACGTTGAACTTCCGTCTGAAACCGCTATCAGAAGAAGACGGGCGCATACCGCCGGTGCATTATGACCCACCTAAACCTATTCCATACGGCGATTGTCCATCCGATACTCGCTTTCCTCAACCATCCAACAGCTTCAATAAAAAACGTTGCGCACTCGTTGCAGGAACTGAAGCCGTATTGAGCGTTGGATCACTTGTGGCTTTAAGTCAAGTGTGGTACAAGGATTATCCGCGTACAACGTTCCATACGTTCGATGACAATCGCGAATGGCTGCAGATGGATAAGATCGGTCACATGCAAACTGCTTATACAACCGGTCTGATCAGTTTTTCATTGCTGAATTGGAGCGGAGTGCGTTATGAAAAGTCTACGTGGATTGGAGGGCTCACCGGATTCGCTTATCTGACAACGATAGAAATCATGGATGGCTATTCTCAAGGCTGGGGATTTTCAACAGGAGATATTCTTGCTAATGCAACTGGTAGCGCATTGTTCATTTCACAACAATACATCTGGAAAGAACAACGCGTCATGCCCAAATTCGGATTTCAACGATCGGGATTTGCGCAATATCGTCCTGACCTTCTTGGTTCTGATTTCAAAGAAGAACTCATCAAGGATTACAACGGTCAAACTTATTGGCTCTCCGTAAACGTAGCGTCCTTTCTTCCTGTTGAAACGAAATTTCCTCAATGGCTGAATGTAGCATTCGGTTATGGTGCAACAGGAATGACTGGTGGTCATGAAAATCCTGCCATGACTAACTCGCAAGGCAATCAAATTACATTCAATCGTTACCGCCAATATTATTTCTCGCTCGATATTGACCTACGAAAAATTCC
>CAYUTR010000371.1:0-4796 GCA_964447465.1 uncultured Chryseobacterium sp. | reverse complement strand
GAAGCGCCTGTCCACTGCGTCGAGAATACATGCTGACGAGCTTGTCCCGGCTGAAGCGGAGGTGAAAGTGTAACAGCATCCGTAACAATCGTAGTGTTATCTACTTTCAATGTTGCATCCACTTGCGTGAGCGGCATTGTACCGTTATTCTGGATGTTCACTTTCACGAAATTGCTTCCCGGCAATGGCAGCTCAGATGTGTTGCCGAACTTGATTGTGTTCGTCGCAGCATTCACATCCATATACAATTCGAAATTGTCAATTGCCCATCCGTCAACCTGTGCGAAATTGTACATGTCTGCGGTGAATACGAAACGGAACTGAACAGGAGTTGGATAGTTATTGAACATTGAGAGATCGTAACGCGACTGGAAATATCCACCACCAGTTCCACTCCATCCGGGAAGATTTGAGCTTCCAAGGAATGCCTGGTTGTACCAGCTTACACCGTTGGTGTCGAATTGCTGACCAAGAACTGTCCACGTGTTTCCACCGTCAGTTGAATAATCAATACGGCCACCATCAGAATAGTTGTCGCAATTGTACCAGTTCTGGAAGCGCATTTCGACATCGGTAGCACCAACAAAGTTGAAGAACGGAGTGTACAGAATTTCATTGCTGTTGTTCTGGTACGGACCATTCAGGTTTACTTCCCACGCATTGCTGCCCGAGTATGCATTCGTGATGAGCGGAGCTACAGGTGTTCCAAGTTCCCACGAAGGTGTGTAAGTATTATCAGCAGCAAATAACTGAGGTCCTTCGAAATCGTCGAAGTAAGGAACTGCAACAACCGACATTCCAACAGCCTGAGAACACACAGTATCATTCCAGTCTGCAGTGTCACCAGCTAACTGTGTCCACACGCACAAATCATACTGACCTGCAGGCGATGTGAATTGAGTTGTGAACGTGTACGTTGTTGTTGCGTTTGGCAGAAGTGTTCCTGTCCACGTTTCAACTACCGGTGTTCCTGCATTGATTGCATAAGCAACAGGAATGCTGGTCAATGTTGTAGTTCCGTAATTCTTGATCACTGCAGCAACAGGTGTTGACTGCGCAGCCATGCTCATCGCACCCGGTTGAGTGATTGTGAGTGTGCCGGCATCAAGACTATCCGGGTGATAGATATTAATGTTATCAAGCAATACGCCTACTCCATACGTTGGAATATCATAAGCGCAGCTCGACTCGAAATCAATAATGATAAACTGTGATGGCAGGAACGGCGTGAGCATGTAGCGGAAGCTCATGTACGGCGTCGACTGGAAGTTCGGACGCAAATGCGGAGTGATCTGCGTTCCGTTCACTTTCACGTGGAAGTTCGTGTACTCATCAGCAAACGCATACAGCAATTTGGTGTCGAACTCAAGAACAAGGTCAGTGAACCCGGTAGTGTTCACAATCAAACGTGCATTTGCACGCTGATCTTCACTGATGGTTGGTGACCAGATGTAGAAGGGAGAAGTTGTGATCGTATCGCTACCCCAATCCCATCCTATGGAAGAAGGCGCATCGAACGCAAGTCCGGATGGACTGTTGTTTCCTGCGGTAGTGGAATACACCACGCGTCCATTTGCGGTGTTAGTCAAACAGAAATCGTTCGCACTGATCGGACCGCTTTCGAAATCCTGCAGGTACGGAACAGTAACGCCCGGACTAGTTACATAACTGATCGAGTTAGTATCGTTCTGATTCCAACCATCGCCGGGATAAATAACAAACCATTGCAGGACGTGTGTACCGGCAGTATTGTTTAGCGGAGTTACGAATGTGAATGTATCCGTTACTGCAGGAGCCAGTGTGTCGAGGTATTGTTCAACAACCGGAGTTCCTCCATCGAGAATGTAAACGATATCGAAAGGACCGTTCAGATCGTTCGCGCCTTCATTCGAGAATGAAATTGTGAGCGGAACGTTTCCTGCAGGAAGACAACTGCTCGCATCTGGAGATACCACCTGGACTGCTTCTGCATCCAATGGGAATGGCGGAAGAATCGAAAAGTCATCAATGGAATAACCATCCGTGATTACGCTCGCATCGGAAGTGAATATGAAACGGAATTGCACCGGTCCAACAACGTTATTGAGGAAAGCGAGATCATATTCCGATTTCACCCATCCGCTGCTTGTTCCTGACCATCCGGCTTGTCCGCTTGAGTTAAGCGTAGTGTTGTACCAGTTTACACCATTCGGGTCTCCAACAATGCCAAGTATATTCCATGTAAAACCGTCAGTGGTGTAATCTACACGAACTCCATCCCAATACATTTCACAATTGTAGTTGTGCCAGAAGGAAAGAGTGGCATTCGTCGTAGTTGAGAAGTCAAAGACGGGCGATATCAAACGACACGCGGCATTGTTGTCGTAAGAAGTGGTCAGATTCACATCCCACGCATTCGGACCAGAGTGCGTGCCGGAAGTTATACCGTACGCAGGCATGCCCAATTCCCATTGCGAAAGTGGATTCTGCGCAGTATCAATCCAGTCATTCTGACCATCGAAGTTGTCAAAATACGGGAACGTGATTCCGGAATGGACATAAAACTCCTGGCAACCAGATGAAGGCCATACTGCAGAGTTTGCAGCTAACGATGCATCGATTGCATCAACAGAATAACACACGGTATCCGAATCGTTCATCGCAGGAATAATTGCCTGCCAAACGTTTCCTGAAATGTTTGTCATTGCAAGGTTAGTCACCGGTCCACCGTTCACCGAATAGTGAAGTGTAGCACTTGCAATACCTGAAGCATCTGTGATCGTATCGTTAACCGGATAAGGTCCGAAGTTGTAAACGTTACCAGCCCAAAGTGGTGGTCCGGGAGAAATAACTGGTGGATAAAGTTCGGATGGAGAAGCAAGAACCGTTAGGCTGTCGATGAGCCAACCGTAGTTGGAGTTAGGACCATTCGCATTTGCATCTTTCAGTGTGAATTTGATTTTACACTGTGCCGCATTCGAACAGAACGTAGAAATATCAAACGTTTCATTCATCCACCACAGGTTATTTGGCACTGCACTGTTCAGTGATGGAAGCCATAATGCTGAGTAAGAAGCGGAATTGAATTTGTCTCCGTTTGTACCGAAAGCTCCAGAGCCGAGATACTGTGTCTGCGTCAACAGGTTCCACGTATTTCCATTGTCGTTCGAAGCATAAATTCTCGCAATGTCAAAAAATTCGATCTTACAGATGTGATCGAAATTGAGCATGACAAAAGTGTTACCAACTGTGCTGAATGCATCCGTGATCAGGAACGACGAATCGTTTGTAGCGATCGTGTTACGGATACTCAGCAATCCCTGGCTCTGCAACAGCGCATTCGAAGACCAAAGCGGATTCCCGGACGCGACTACTGAATCTGCAATTTCAAAGTTTTCATGGAACACAACGGTCTGCGCATAAGTAGATGCTGCCAGAACGATTCCAGTCAGAAATAGGGTAAATTTTTTCATGAGATCGCGTATTCGTAAGTATTCACAAATATAGGGAAAACAGGGTCGAATTTGGACTGATTTCACCGTCCGGATGAGCGACTTTTTCGATCGGAACTTACGCTTTCAGGAACGAGGTATGAGGTGCGGGGAATGAGATATGAGGAATGTAATTTGATATTTCTCACGCATTCCGCGTTCCTCATCCCGCATTCCCTTATTTTTGGCATTCATTTGAGTCAATTATGCGTGCAAACGATCCCTCATTGAAATCCTGGGTAGAAATTCCTGCCAACAGCGATTTTCCAATACAGAATCTGCCATTCGGCATTTTCCGCACAAAAAGCCGTGGTCCGCGTAGCGGCGTTGCTATTGGCAATCACATTCTCGACCTGTCGGCTGTTGCCGAATTCGGATACTTTGATGCACTGGGCATCGACAAGAAAGTTTTCAGTAGTTCCACATTGAATGCGTTTATCGCAACAGGACAGAGCAACTGGAGAAAAGTACGTGATCGCGTTTCAGAATTGCTGGATGTGAATACGAAGACTCTTCAATCGCAAGACGCCGCAAAGAAAGCATGTCTCATTCCGATGAGTGATGCAGAAATGCTCATGCCAGTAAATGTTCCTGATTACACAGATTTTTATTCGAGCATCGATCACGCAACGAACATGGGGAAAATGTTTCGCGATCCTGCGAATGCATTATTGCCAAACTGGAAACACATCCCTGTTGGTTACCATGGTCGCGCTTCCAGTATCTGCATTAGCGGAACTACTTTTCACCGTCCGAAAGGTCAGCTGAAACCTGCTGATGCAGAGATTCCAAGTTTTGGCCCAACGAAACTGCTCGACTTCGAATTGGAAACTGCATTTGTAGTTGGGAAACCAACTTCACTCGGTGATTCGATTTCTACCGAACAAGCAGACGATCACATTTTCGGAATGTTGCTTTTCAATGATTGGTCGGCACGTGATATTCAGGCGTGGGAATATGTTCCGCTTGGACCATTCCTCGCGAAGAATTTTTATTCCGTTTGCTCACCGTGGATTGTTACTCTCGATGCGCTTGAGCCTTTCCGCACCAAAGGATATGTTCAGGAGCCCAAGGTTCTTTCATATCTCGAATATTCCGGCGAAAAAAATATCGACATCAATCTCGAAGTTACAATCCGTCCGCAAGGTTCTGATGAAGCAGTTGTTTGTCGCTCCAATTACAAATACATGTATTGGACAATGGAGCAGCAACTCGCACATCACACAGTGAACGGTTGCAACGTGAACATTGGTGATCTTATGGGATCAGGAACAATTTCCGGCCCCAATGAAGGATCATTCGGTTCCATGATGGAAATCACGTGGC
>CAYUTR010000370.1:0-4798 GCA_964447465.1 uncultured Chryseobacterium sp. | reverse complement strand
GAGGCACGGAGACACGGAGAAAATTGTTGAAAAATCCTTTCGTGTAATCCGGTATTTTTTAAGCTTAGCAATGGTACTTAAAAAAATGGCATTATATTTAATGTTCCGCTGCTGAAACGGTGGAATTTCTCACAAACACACAATTAACCCAAACACACAACCAATGGGACTATTTGACAAAATTAAGGGCGAATTTATTGACATTATCGAGTGGCTCGATAGTTCGAATGACACGATCGTGTTTCGCTTTCCACGTTACCAGAACGAGATCAAGAATGGTGCGAAACTTACTGTGCGCGAGTCGCAGGTAGCGGTGTTCGTAAACGAAGGTCAGATCGCTGACGTGTTCCAGCCAGGAATGCATGAGCTCAAGACGCAGAACTTACCGATCCTCTCTACGCTGAAAGGCTGGAAGTACGGTTTTGATTCTCCGTTCAAAGCAGAAGTTTATTTCGTAAACACAAAACAGTTCACGAACTCCAAGTTCGGAACTAAGAATCCGTTCATGGTGCGTGATGCTGAATTTGGTCCGCTCCGTATCCGCGCATTCGGAAGCTATAACTTCCGTGTAACTGATGCTGCTAAATTCCTCAAGGAAATTGCAGGTACAGACGATGCGGTTACCACTGAAGAAATCACAGAGAACTTGCGCAATATCGTTGTAACACGTTTCACCGACGCAGTTGCATCCAGCAAAATTCCGGTGCTTGACATGGCATCGAACTACGACGAGTTCTCAAAACTCATCAAAGAAAAAATTGCTGATGAATTCGTGGAGTACGGAATGACCATCACGAAACTTCTCGTTGAGAATATTTCATTGCCACCGGAAGTGGAAGCTATGCTCGACAAGCGTTCAAGCATGGGCATCGTTGGAAACCTCGGTGCGTTCTCACAGTTCCAGGCTGCTAACGCAATGGAAGCCGCTGCCAACAATCCAAATGGCGGCGGACTCATGGGCGCTGGTATGGGAATGGGTATGGGAATGGGTATGGGCAACCAAATGGCTGGTATGTACAACCAGAACCAATTCAATCCGCAAACCGGAATGCAGAATGCGCCTCCGCAAGGTCCGCCTTCAATGCCGCCTCCACCACCTGCATCACAGTGGTTCGTTGCAGTGAACGGAGCTCAGCAAGGTCCTTATGATGAAGCAACTTTCCGCGGGATGATAACTGCAGGCGTTGTGAAAAAAGACAGCAACATCTGGAAAGCCGGAATGGCTGCATGGTCACAGGCAGGAGTTGTTCCTGAGTTGGCGAATGCGTGGTCAAACATGCCGCCTCCACCACCTCCTATGCCTTAATCGAAACTTGTTGCGCGCAAGCGCGCTTCGCCACAGATTCGCAGATTTCGCAGATTAAAGGATTAATTTTTTGTTGGAATAAAAAAGCAAAAAATTATCTGGACGATCTGCGAAATTCGTTTCTCTCAGAAGCGCAAAAAGTGCCAATGAATAAATTTTCAAAAAAAAACAATCTGAGAAATCAGCGTAATCTGCGAATCTGTGGCCTCCCGATAGCTATCGGGACCAGGGGCGCAATAACACCAACAACATGAGCAACGAGTTTTCTGAGAAGACCCACGAGGTTGAATCGAAAGTAAAATGTAAAGATTGCGGTGCGATTCTGAAGTTCCACCCGGGACAACAGAGTCTGAACTGCGAATACTGCGGCTGTCACAACGAGATGACTGATATCATCAAGGCAGTTGCTACAGAAGAACTTGACTTTGATGCGTACCTCGCGAATGCTGCTGCGGCTGCACCAACGATTGCTCAGACAACAGTTAAATGCGGAAGCTGCGGTGCATCGTCTACGATGAAGCCGAACGTTACTGCTGATAGCTGTGCATTCTGCGGAACTGCGCTCATCGTGAAGAACGGAACTACCACGAACGTAATCGCGCCGAAATATCTTCTTCCTTTCTCGATCGACATGAAAAAAGGTCTCGAGAATTTCAAGAAGTGGCTCGGTGGATTGTGGTTCGCACCAAACGATCTGAAGAATGCTGCGTCGAACGATAAGCTCAAAGGTGTTTATCTTCCGTATTGGACTTACGATTCCGATACGTACACGCAATACAGCGGTATGCGTGGAGATCATTACTACGTAACTGAGTCGTACACCGTAAACGGAAAAACGCAGACACGTCAGGTGCAGAAAACGCGCTGGACACCAGCAAGCGGATCTGTGAACGATAAGTTTGATGATGTATTGATCCTTGCGTCGAATTCACTGCCTGATAAATACGCGAACGAACTCGAGCCATGGGACCTTAACAATCTCGCAGCGTTCAACGAGCAATTCCTCAGCGGATTTATTGCCGAGCAATACCAGATCGACGTGAAAGGCGGATTCGAAAAAGCGAAAAAGCGTATGGATCCGATCATCCGCAAAACCATCAACCGTCACATCGGCGGAGACGTTCAGCAGATCACCTCAATGACTGTGCAGTACAAAGACACCACGTTCAAACACATTCTCTTGCCTATCTGGATCAGCGCATTCAAATACAACAACAAAGTGTACCGCTTCATGATCAACGGTCGCACAGGAGAAGTACAGGGCGAGCGTCCTTACAGCTTCTGGAAGATTTTCTTCACGGTGTTGACAGGACTTGCGGTGATTGGTGGAGGAATTTGGGCGTATATGGAGTATGGGCAGAATTAATATTTGAAATTCGAGATTTGAAAATTTGAAAAGAGTCGTTCGGAAGGGCGGCTCTTTTCATTCTAAAATGTGATTGCCTGCTTATTTTGTATATAACAAACACATACTAAACTGAATTATACGACTTATGAAACTTGATTTTGAATTTTTTCTGGCAGTTTTTGGAACCGTAGTTTCTGTTTACTTAGGAATTCTCGGCATTAGATATACTCTCAAGTATATTAATCGTACGCAACTCATCTTTACTACAAATTCTTGTATTTCGTTGTTTAAGGCGGTAGTTAAGAATTTGGATGAGATTGAAATTAAATTTAAAGGCAAGAAAATCGACGAGAACCTAATAATATTTAAAGGGACGATCTTCAATACAGGTAATACCGACATTGATCAGAGCATTGTTCATCAACCTGTGACGCTAACTCTTCCAAGCAACTATCATTGGATACAATCGAGCATTCTTGATAAGTCTGAGGGTCTCAATGTTGAGTATAAAATTGTTGGTGCCGATTTAATTTTTGAATGGGATCTTCTTAAGGAGAAGGAATACTTCACTTTTGATTCGTTGATTGAATATAAAGCGGAGAAAAATGAAGATAAAAATCTGGAAGAACTTTCTGACATTTCAAGACGTCTTACCAGTGATCTAAAGTTGAGTCACCGAATTTCACATTTAAAGACGATTCAAAAGAAAAACTTGCCTTCTAAACCAATGTCTTTGGCTGGTCAAATCTTTCTATCTCTTTACTTGTTAGCGTTCATATTATGGGGACTATATATGTCCGTAGGACAATATCTATTGCCTTCGTTTAACGTCGTATATGAATCTCATTCAGGTGAAAAAATTCAAAACGTAACCTATGAGCCTATCTCTCTTCTAGAGGTTCAAATTACTTCGGATGATGAGGAATTCTCTCAGAAAGTGCCGATAAACGAATTTCAGAAAACTTTTAAAGACGATGTGGTAGTTCATATTGAAAAATCACCAATTGTATATTGGCAATTAATTGTTGGAGGTATTATGTCCCTTGCCTTCGGTTTCTTTTTGTTTATTATGAATAGACAACTCGTGAAGGATCGAAACCTGTATCGACAACTTAAAATAATTGCTGACAAGTATGATGACCTTCCAGAGGATGAAGATCGCAGAAATCGACCTTCTTTATTAGCTAGTTTCTGATAAATTGGATCATCGATCAAATTACACGGTAATTACTTATAGCGATCATTTCAAGAATTCGAATTAATTATTTTTAAGTTACAGCAACTTGAATGGGACTCTTTGACTTCAACAAAAAGAAAATCGATGTGCCCAAGATGACACCGGTTGAAATGTATATGGCACATCTGGACAATATTTTTCAACAGGAAGCTCAATTTTATCCAGAAGAAAGTCTCATACACGGAGTTCCGGGAATTACAGCGATTGTTTACAAAGACATTCCTGAGAAAGGATTCATCACAGCATTCACCTACGGTCTTTCACTTGTTGCTCATCCTGCATGGAAATTCGGGAGGCCAGAGCTTTGTATTTCAGTTAAATCGACTGAGATAGATTGGCCGCGAGCAATGAGTTATGTTGCGAATCAATTTCGTGGAAGGTGTCCGTTTACTTACGGAGAAACGATAAATTTTCACGCGAAGATCAGTGAGGACTCTGATATGAATGCATTCTTCGTCTTTGCCCCAAGTACATTGGACCGAGATGGCTACGCAGATATAGATGTCGGAACTGATTACAAAATCAACATCGCAGGACTTTATCCGATGTATGCGGATGAACTTGACACTTTCGCAAAGATCGGGCTCAAAGAATTCTGGCATCATCCAAACTTTGACAATTATGCAGTCAACCGAAATCGGATTAAGGAATAATCTATATTTGCCCACCAAATCATTTCAATGCCCAACCAGTCATGTACATCCGCTTCATTACCACTTATCGCGACGAGCGTGGGCGTGACATTTGTGATTTGATATTTAAGATTTGAGATTTATTGCTCCTTCTTCCCTTCCGAAATCATAAATAACAAATCTAAAATCACAAATGCGGTGGTTGTGGCGATACCGTACAGCAAGGAAATCAACTACGTGCTATAAATCGTGTTCTGTCCGCTAAAAATGGCTCT
>CAYUTR010000369.1:0-4798 GCA_964447465.1 uncultured Chryseobacterium sp. | reverse complement strand
TGTTTGCTCCTGACACAACCGATGTATCTGATGCAGTGGCCACATATGGCTCCACCTTAGTGATCTCAAATATTGCTTCCGGATAAACTTCCGCTTCGAAGAAATCTTTGCTCAACAAATGCGTGCGCAACTTGGTCTGATACGATTCTCCAGGTTCGTCCATCGTCATGGAATTGACGCGGATAAGGAACGTGCCTGAAGTCAATTCGCCATCCTTGACGGTCAATAAACCGCTGTTGAACTTAAACTTTCCCGGGTGATTTTTGCCGACACCCCAACCTATGAAGCTTATCTGCGATCCGCTTGTATCAATGTACATTGTGGATCCTTGCGCATCCGCAGCTGTTTGTTCATCGCTTACTGTTGCGTTGTCGCCACTGGTTTGACTGTCACATGCCGCAATTGACATTCCCAGAATTCCGATTAAGAGATATTTTTTCATACTGGCAGATTTGCAATAACCGTACCTTTACAATATGCATAAGGCTGGATTTGTCAATATTGTTGGTAACCCGAACGCGGGGAAGAGTACGCTCATGAATATTCTAGTGGGAGAGCGTTTGTCAATTATCACCTCTAAAGCACAGACTACCCGTCATAGGATCTTAGGTATCGTAAACGGGGAAGATTTTCAGATCGTTTATTCGGATACTCCCGGGATTATAGTGCCCCAATACAAACTACAGGAGGGTATGATGACGTTTGTGGGTTCAGCTTTAACTGACGCAGATATTCTACTACTTGTGGTGGATCTTACCGATGATAAGCCGATTGAGCGAAAATCCTACGATCGTATATTGACTTCGAAAGTCCCGGTGCTTATTCTTCTGAATAAAATGGATACCGTTTCCGGTGAAGGTCTTGAGCGAAGTGCTGATAAGTGGAAGCGTGAATTTCCCGACGCAACGATGATTCCGATGTCGGCACTGAAAAAGAAGAATACAGATATCGTTCTCAAAAAAATTCTGGAGCTTCTTCCCGAACATCCGGCGTATTTTCCGAAAGATGAATTGACGGACAAACCGGAGCGCTTCTTCGTTTCTGAAATCATCCGCGAAAAAATTCTGCACCTCTACGATCAGGAAATTCCTTATTCTGTTGAAGTAGTGGTGGAAGAGTTCCAGGTGAAGACTACGCTCACAAAAATCCGTGCAATCATTTACGTGATGCGCGAATCCCAAAAAGGAATTATTCTTGGCGATGGCGGAAGCGCAATCAAGAAGCTCGGCACTTCAGCGCGAATTGATATCGAAAAATTTATCGGACGTAAAGTTTTTCTCGAACTGTTCGTGAAAGTCGATAAAGACTGGCGCGATAGTGATCGTGAGCTGAAGCGGTTCGGGTATCTGAAATAGCAATGCGCTATATTCAATGCGCAATACGCAGTTTCCCCGATTATTTACTGCGCACTGCTTACTGCTAACTGCGCACTGTTTGCGTATCTTTGCGCCCTTATGTCAAATCTCATTGCTATTGTTGGCCGCCCAAATGTTGGGAAATCCACGCTTTTTAACCGTTTTACCGATGGTCGGGATGCAATTGTGGACGAAATAGCAGGCGTTACCCGCGACCGTCATTATGGTAAATGTGAGTGGAACGGACGTACATTCTCTGTTGTCGACACGGGCGGATACGTTGAAGGCTCTGATGATGTTTTCGAAGAAGAGATCCGTCGCCAGGTAAAAATTGCGCTCACAGAAGCGAGCATGCTCATTTTCGTAGTCGATGCAGTCGAAGGAATTACGCCGCTGGATGAAGAAGTAGCAGATCTTGTTCGCCGCAGTAAAAAGAAAATTTTTCTCGTTGTAAATAAAGTCGACAATACTGCACGCCGCGATTATGTTGGTGAGTTTTATTCACTGGGTCTTGGCGATCCGATCGGAATTTCCAGCATCAACGGAAGCGGAACAGGGGAGTTGCTTGATGAAGTAGTGAAGCATCTTGGTCCCGACGAAGAAATTCAGGAAGTTGAAATTCCGCGTCTTGCAATCGTTGGAAAACCAAACGCAGGAAAATCTTCGATTGTAAATGCACTAATCGGAGAAGAAAAACACATTGTTACAGACATCGCGGGAACAACGCGCGATGCAATCAATACGCACTTCACAGGATTTGGATTGGACATCATGCTCATCGACACTGCAGGACTTCGCAAGAAAACCAAAGTGCACGAAGATCTTGAGTTCTATTCGGTGATGCGCACGATCAAAGCAATTGAAGAATGCGATATCGTAGTGCTCGTTGTTGATGCCACTACTGGATTTGAAGGCCAGGACATGAACATTGTTGGGCTCGCGCAGAAAAATAACAAAGGCATTGTGCTGCTCGTGAACAAGTGGGATCTCGTGGAGAAGACCACGAAAACCGTGAAAACTTTCGAGGAAGATATCCGCGAAAAAATGAAACCGTTCAACGATGTTCCGATTGTATTCACTTCTGCAACAACGAAGCAGCGTGTACTCAAGGGAATTGAAACAGCTGTTGAAGTTTACAAAGCGCGTGCCCAGAAAATTCCTACGTCGAAGCTGAATGATATTTTGCTTCCGATTATCGAACGCACACCGCATCCTTCTGTAAAAGCATCGTATATCAAGATCAAGTACGTCACGCAGCTTCCAACGAAGACGCCTGTGTTTGCGTTCTTCGTGAATCACCCGCAGCATATCAAGGAATCGTATAAGCGCTTTCTTGAGAATCAGATCCGTGAGCATTTCAATTTCACGGGAGTTCCGTTTGCGATTGTGTTTAGGAAAAAATAATCACGGATGAAGAAGAGTTGTATCCTTCTGTTCATCCTTGTGCTCTTGTCAACCTTCGGCTACGCTCAGTCTGACAAGTCGTCCTCAACAAACTTCGAAACTCTACACCGCGCATATTTGTCAGACCGAGCGGAGCCGAGGGGTGACAATGAAGAGTCTCCATCCGCCACCGATTCAATCCTCCGCTTCTGGCTCACACCGCAAATCGTCAACAACAATCAACCGGTTGCCAATACATTTTACTTCTGGACCACACAGGGGGAGCTTGATTCCGCCGTACGACAAAATCAATTATTGCGAACGACAGAAGTATGGTCACCACTGGGAAGGAACTACTGGGCAGATATGAGTGAGACTGAAACGAATCCTGAACCGATAGCCATTCACTTGCGTAGCGGTGAGCGTCAACGTGTACGATTTGCCTGGCCGAATTATTGGGGAATTCTTACTGAAGAAGAACAAGAATCGGGAATTGACCAGTTGGTGAAAGTAGTTCTTATGGATAGTGCATTGATCGTGGCATTTGATCCCCAACACAGGAAGACATGTTGGACAATTTTCGATTTACACGGACAGGTTGTGCCTATGGACAAAGCCATGGAGCGCACTCGACACATTGCCGCGGTTTTTATTGCCGGGAGTACGCCGGTGAAATTTACTGCACCACGTAGAGAGAGATATAGGGACTCCTATCGCACATTTGCATTGTGTAATGAAAGCATGATCAAGAGCTGGCACCACGCAGTTCCTGGAATGCAAGATAGAATTATACAGGATCTTGATTATTTACTGTTGCTGAATGCATACCTCGATGAAACGGGTCATAGGTTGTCTCAAGGAAAACGTGGAGCCAATTGTATCGCGACATGGGTGAAGCCCGCAGGTGAGATGCGTGTCAGCGAATTGTTTTTTGCGACCCAATGTTGGGCTGGAGCTCTTCACTATCCGGCAGATTCCCGTCCTACTACAAAAGTAATTAACGTTCTACGAGATTATTGGCCCAAACAGGTAAAACCTTGTGAGCGCTATCCGGGCAAAAAGTGATTCGTTAGCAGCAACCTCAAGCCATTTTTCCGTCTTACCATTGATGACATATTCATTCCGGATATTGATCTTGACAGTTGCAGTGTTCCTCGCATCAAACGCGCACGGAAAAATTCCTGGTCATTTGTATCTCACCGCGCGTGGAGGAATGTCGTTTCCAGGAATTGCGTCTGAAGGAACTTTATTCAAAGGCAAAAACTTTGCGATAAGTGCGGCTTACATTCCCGTTCCGGATTCAAAAGTGGGAATTCAGATTACTGCCGGATTGGAATCCAATTATTACCGACACTTCTTTGATGACAGAATATTTATTGAACATATTCAGAGAGGAATTACTTCAGACATCTGTGCACGTTTATCTGTAGGAGAGAGGGCAAGCCTGCTTGTCGGTGTCAATATTTTTCTGCCGCTCCGTAGGGTGGTGGATATGGGCGAAAGGAATTTTAATGAAACATATTTTTACAGCAATGACTCTTTGATGTCACGATACAAATCGAGCCCGCTTCAGGCTTCAGCAATTATTGCTTTCGATTACTCGTTAGGACAAAAAAGTCAAGCACATTTCGGGTTGCGTGTTGCACAAGCGGGAAATTCGCCGGTGCGAGAAGATGCGATCTATCACGACGCATCGGGAAATACAGTGAACATCAGTCGGAAAATGAAACCGGCATCGGTGCAACTTTATTTATCGCTGCGAATGGCTCCACGGGAAAAGAGGAAAGAGAAGTTGGTGGAAAGGGAGTGATTGCTGTGCGTTTGACTGGTGATTCTATCATCGAATCATTGTATCATTGAATCATCGTTCCGCTGATTGCACAACAATTATTTTTTCATTTCTGTCGTCCACAAATTCTCCAGAATATTGCGCTTCTTCTGATCGCTCAGAATCTCTTGAAGCCAAGCTTGATGACTATCAAGACTGTGTGTAATTTCCCTGTTTTTGTATTCTTCGAATTCCTTAAAATCATACCAGTTGATCAGGTAGATTCTTTGAA
>CAYUTR010000368.1:0-4799 GCA_964447465.1 uncultured Chryseobacterium sp. | reverse complement strand
CCGACCGGATCATGGGTTATCGTCTCAGCATTACGATTGGCGGATTGCTCATGGGTTCAGGCTATGCCTTGTTGGCAATCAAAGGCGATGTCGTATTCTATCTTGCGTTGTTCCTCATCATTCTCGGTAACGGATTCTTCAAACCGAACATATCCACGCTCCTTGGTAATTTATACAACGAAGACAAGTATCGACACCTGAAAGATTCCGGCTACAACATTTTCTATAGCGGAATTAACATCGGTGCATTCGTGTGCAACTTCTTTGGTGCGATAATGTACAACGTGTTTGGCTGGGGCGGTGCGTTTCTCATGGCCGGAGGTGGAATGTTCCTCGGCGTCGCCATCTTCTGGATCGGAATGAAGCACTACAAGCACGCTGACGTGATCCGACCAACGAAACCAGGAGACGATTCGCTGAAAAGAATATTCGGTTTGACTTTACTTCCGATGTTTATCGCCGGCGCACTTGGTTGGATGATCAAAGGAATCACAACTCCTGATGAGCCGCACAACAATATTTTCGGAAGCGACAGCACAGATGCATTCATCTTCGGAAGTCTTCCGGTGATTTTCTTCTATTTCAACCTCTGGAGAAAATCTGCAGTAGAAGAAAAACGTCCGATGGCCGCTATGCTCGCAATTTTCGCTGTGGTGATTGTGTTCTGGGCGGTCTTCAAACAAAACGGAACAGCATTAACCACATGGGCGAAGAATTACACCGATCGTGAAGTTCCTACTATGTTGGTGAAACCGCTGGATGCAATCAAACTTGTAGAACACGATACCCTTAGACTGGAATCGCGACCACTCACTGATGCTCACTTCCGGAAACAGAAAGACACCAGCGGAAAAGTGATTTCCACAATAGCGTTCACCGACTACACTAAGAATATGCCTCCCGCACAGAAACAAACTCTGAAAGAAGGAGATATTTTGTTTCTAACGAACACGAACATTTATCAATCGATCAATCCGTTCTGGGTTGTAGTGCTCACTCCGCTTGTTGTATTGTTCTTCAACTTACTCAAGCGACGAGGCAAAGAACCTACAACGCCAAGCAAAATTGCATATGGACTGGTGATCAGCGCACTTTCTACATTGGTAATGGTGGCTGCTGTCTATTACGGATCCAACGGCACAATCAAAGTAAGTCCGTGGTGGTTGATTGGAGCTTACGGCGTGATAACGATAGGGGAACTCTGTCTGAGCCCGATGGGACTGAGTCTCGTTTCCAAGTTAGCGCCGGCACGACTCACCGCATTGATGATGGGCGGATGGTTTGTTTCCACATCACTCGGAAATAAACTGAGCGGAATCCTTGCAACGATGTGGGATGGTTATGAAAACAAAGCGAACTTCTTCCTGGTAAACTTTGTAATTCTTGGTGTAGCAGCAACAGCAATCTTCATGATGTTGAAATGGTTGAACCAGATTTTCAATGAGCATTCCGCGAAGAATCAGTAGTCGCCATACTTAGCCGCTGATTGCGCTGATTACGCAGATAATTTTGAAGTTCTCCGGTGTCAAATGAATTTTATCGATCGTAATAATTCGTTTAGCAAGTAGCGCTTAGCAAATTTTTAATCTGCGTAATCAGCGCAATCTGCGGCCAGTTTTTTTTTATCGTCTCCGAGGTATGAACGAAAAAATCCTTCCTCATTACTGAGAAAGGACTTTCATTTTCCGAGGGGTTATGTTCGGAGGGTTTTGGTGGAGTCAGAATCGTATCCTGACAATGCCTAACGTGCAATTCCCGATACGGTTGCATACGCTCCGGGAGCGCTTGCAGATGCCGACACGAGCAAAGTTCCATTCACGTAGATCTCTGAAATCACTTCGTCCGGACCCGGGTTAGTGTTGGTCGCACGAAGTTTCACTTCTGTTCCGCTTACAACTGTAAACGTATAAGTGTACGTCATGCGGTTTACAACTACTTTTTCTTCCGTCAATGTAGACTGTCCACTAACAAGAACATCCTGGTAAATGGTGATATCACCACTTACTGCAGATACGCGGTACTCAACCTGTACGGTAGAAGTAATCGGGCCTGTAGGAGTAATAGTTTCTTTACTGCAAGAGAAAAGAAGAATTGCTGCAAAAAACGGAAGGATGCGAAAGATCGATTTCATGTGTTTCGTTTAAATGGGGGCGAAATTTGCCGTCTCACCCCTTGTTAATGGTTAATTCCTAGCTCAGGATTGACAGAACTGCAATGAATGTTACGAAGACACACAGTGCCAATACGAGTGGAAGTACGCGGTAAATACTAGTTTTCATTTTGTTTTGGGTTATTTGGGTTATCAATTCGGGTGCAAAAGTAAACCTTTGTCGACACAAAGTCAATACTCGTCGAACTAATTCTTCTACTTATCGGCAAAAGTGGTTGTTAACTTAAAGTCATAGTATTGACAATCAGGCTTTTAGGCTGTGAAGAAGTTTGTAGATGGTTGATTTAATGAAATCAGGCACGCACGCCGTAGATCGTTTAAGACGACTTCGCCTTCAACTTAGCGTGCAACTTTGTGAGAATTTCAACGTGCGCTTTCTTAACCGGTCCACGCAAACGTTTCGCTGCATCAGTATGATATTCATGATTGCTCAGGAAAGAAACCTGTAGCGCAAACCATTCTTCATCTGTTTTCTTGATGCCAACACTCTCCCACTCTTTCCGAAGCATGATTGAAATATCCCAGTAGTCATCGCGGCCGAGATAATCAAAATCAGCATCCTTCATAATCGCTTCAAGACTATCTGCCGGCACAGATCCGAGAACAGTAACCATGATGCAACGCTGGATAATTTCAATCTGGGTTTGCGAATAACCATAACGCGGTAAAAGATCACCCGCCATTTTTGCAGCTTCGATTTCATTCTGATCGTAACGACGTAGGAATCCTGCGTCATGGAAAACCGCTGCAGTACGCAACAGATCGATGTGTTCAGAATTCGTGAGACCTTCTTCCTTAATCAGATTGTCAACCGCCTTCAATACATCGAGGGTGTGACCAACGCTGTGATAATAGTATTGCGGCGACAAGCCGGTCTTCAGCTGGTCAACGATATAGTCTTTCGCTCGAACGAAATCCATAACTCTTTCTGTTTTTTCCGGCACGATAAAATACATTTCCAATTCTCCTTTCCCTTTAACATCAATCCTTCCACGCGGTATGCTTTTGAATTTATCTTTTACGAGCGCATGAGTTGTAGCTGATACATTGATTGCTCCATTAACGCAAGCACTTTCCATTCTCGATGCAATGTTTACTGTATCGCCCCATATGTCATATGCAAATTTCCGTATTCCGACGATTCCCGCGACAACGGGACCCGTGTGAATTCCTATCCTCACCTCAAAAGCGGCGTCACCGAGTTCGGCTTTCATGCGTCCGGCAAACGCCTGGATCTCCAGTGCCGCGTTTACTACATCCACTGCGTGCGTATCTGTTGGTGTTGGTAATCCTCCCACTGCCATGTATGCATCGCCGATCGTTTTGATCTTTTCAATTCCGTGGCGCTGAATGATATTATCAAACTCACTGAAGTAGGTATTTATTTCACCAACCAGTTGTTCTGCGGTTAACTTCTCAGATATCGAGGTAAATCCCTTGAAATCCGTAAACATCACCGTCACCATATCAAAACTTCTTGCTTTTGCAGAGCCCGACTGTTTCAGTTCTTCTGCAGTTTCAAACGGGAGGATGTTCAGCAACAATTCGTCCGATTTCCGCTTTGCTTCTGCAATGATTTTGTTATCGCGTTGCTTGAGACGGTAGCTCCAGATTCCCAATATAACAATCACGACCATCACGCCTAACGCGATGATAAAATACACCTGACGTGTATCCTGTTCCTTCGCAACTGCAATCTGCTTATTGATCTCTTCAGTTCTCTGCAGAAGCTCTTTGTCCTTCTCCGCAATCTTGAACTGCGTTTCAATCTCGGCTATCCTCGTGTCTTTCGCTGCAGTATACAACGAGTCGTTCAGATGAATGAATAGTTTCTGATAATGAAATGCACTGTCATAGCGGCCCATCTTCTCGAATGTCTTTGCAATCTCATCATATGAATCCTTGACATTCGATGGAGTTTTGATTTGCCTGAACATATCCAGAGAAGTCTTCAGGTCCGCCAACCCCGGAACCGTTCTTCCCAATTCCCTTTGACAACATCCACGTTGGTAATACCAATAACCAAGAATATATTTATCATCCAGTGCCAACACATCATTCCGTACTAGCATCAGGTGATCGTACGATTCCTGATAACGGCCCAGTCGGTAATCGATATTGGCACTCGTCATTGCAGATGCAACAGCTTCCCGCTTTTTTCCGAGTTTAGTAAACATGGCTTCGCACGTGATGAAATGTACCATGGCGGAATCGAAAATCTTGAGTTCATACTCAACATTTGCCAATCCAAACATCGCGACGGCTACTTTGAAATCGTTACCTGCCTTGACACCATAATCGCGACTAACCCGGTACCATTCCAATGCTTGTTTATTGTTAGAGTGTCCCACACTGGCATTTCCGATAATGTTCGCTGCATAGGATGCATTCATGTAATCTTTCATAGTATCAAACACCTTGAATGCTTCCATTGCAAATTCAACGCCTTTATCGAACGAAGAAGAACTGGTGTAGTGTACCGCAAGCTGCGCTTTCGCCAACGCAATAAGCCTGCGGTCATTCAGTCGCGTTGCTATAGCCAGCGCACTGTCGGCATAAACCAATGAGGTATCAACGTCAATGTGCGTATTCAGGTAGCTTATGCGGATGCAATTGTGTACCTTCTGTG
>CAYUTR010000367.1:0-4825 GCA_964447465.1 uncultured Chryseobacterium sp. | reverse complement strand
GGGTAGTAACGACAGGACAAGATGCCGCGTGAGCTTCGATGAGACTTACAGGTGTTCCTTCGTTCCAGGATGTGAGCGCAACAATATCAGTTGCTGCCAGAAGCTCATCCACCTCTTTAATCCACGATGTAAAAATCAGCTTGTTTTCGAAATGCAACGAGTCAGACAATGCAAACATCTTCGAGGCTTGTGCAGTGAGTTCATCCATTAGTTCACCATCACCGACAATCAGGAAGCGAACGTTTTTGTGTCCGTCATTCAGAAGTCGGAAAGCTACGTCGAGAAACATTTCGTGATTCTTCACCGGAACAAGTCGTCCGATTATGGATATCACAATTTCATCTTCCCCAATCTTCCATTGCTCACGGAATGCTTTGCGTTTCCCCTGCTGATCCTGCTGAAAACGATCGAGATCAAATCCCAAAGGAATCACTTCCATTTTTTCGCGCGGACAAATTTCATGTACGTCGCACAATTCGGTTTTCTGAATTTCACTGATCGCAATTATTGCAGAGCTTTTTTTCGCGAGATAGCGCTCAATGCGTTTGAAAACTGAGGTAGTAAATCCGCTGAAGTAAGAATGAAAAATATGTCCGTGAAACGTGTGCACAATCACAGGGACTTTTTCTTTGATTGCAGCATAACGTCCGAGTGCGCCTGCTTTGGACGCGTGCGTGTGCACAATATCAGGTTTGAACTCGCGGATAATTTTCCGGATTTCCTTGTACGCCTTGTAATCGTTGAACGGATTGATGCTGCGTTTCATGCCGTGAATAATTCTTGGTTCCAACCCAAGACTTTTCACAATGAAATCGGATTCCGCTTCTGATTCATCTTTCTCACCTCCAATCAAAAGCGTTTCATATTCCGGCGCAAGATATTTCGTGAGATACGAAACATTATACGTGGGACCACCAAGATTGAAACGGTTGATGATTCGGAGAACTTTAGGCATACCGTTTGTTCCGTAATTTGTCAGATCGAGCAGGCGGAATTATTTGCGGAGCAAGTTAGTAAACTAATTCGCCGTACCGAGAGATGACTTACCAGAGATGATCAGTTTCACCGAGACCTTGTCGCGTAACCGCACACGCGCCACCGGCAGCATCAATGATAGTAGAAACCTGGTTGCTGCAATATCCGCCGTTGATTACAAGTTCAACTTTGTCCTTGAACTTCTCATAAACAGCATCAGGATCTGAAACAAAATCATCCAGCTCTTCCTGCGACTGATGTGCAGACGATGAAACGATCGGATTGCCGAGTTCCTTCACGATCTCACTCACAATCTGATTATCCGGTACACGAATTCCGATTGTCTTTTTCTTGTGCAGGAAGAATTTGGGCACTTTGTGATTGGCATCCAGAATGAAAGTGTAAGGTCCCGGGAGTGCTTTTTTCAGTACGCGAAAAACTGGCGTTTTGATTGGAGTGGTGAAATCAGCGAGATGTGAGAGGTCGTGACAGATGATGGAAAAATTCGCCTGCGTAACCGGAATATTTTTCAGTTTGCAGAGTTTCTCCAGTGCTTTGGGCTGCATGATGTCGCAACCGATTCCGTAAACCGTATCAGTAGGGTAAACGATGATTCCACCCGCGCGCAAAATATTTGCGGCATGAACGACCTGCGCGTGGTCTGGCTTGTCGGAATTGAGATAGATCAAAGACATCGTTCTCGATATACGGGTTTAATACGCCAGTGTTGTTACAAAGCACGAGTCAGCCTGAGCCTGTCGAAGGCTACGCGAACTTCTTGGCATCTGCCAGAAATTGCGCGAGTCCATTGTCGGTTAACGGATGCTTCAGCAAAGAAAGAATCACGCTGAGCGGACACGTTGCAACATCAGCACCAATTTTTGCGCATTCGATGATGTGCATTGGATGACGAACTGAAGCCGCGAGTATTTCTGTGCGGTATCCGTAGTTGTCATAAATAGTTCTGATTTCTTCAATCAGGTTGAGACCATCAACTGAAACATCATCAAGACGACCGATAAACGGAGAAACATATGATGCTCCCGCTTTCGCAGCAAGAAGTGCTTGGCCTGCAGAGAACACGAGGGTACAATTTGTGCGGATTCCTTTATCAGTGAAATAACGGATCGCGCGAATGCCGTCTTTTATCATCGGCACTTTCACCACGATCTGCTTGTGTAGCTTCGCGAGTTCTTCACCTTCGCGGATGATGCCGTCAAAGTCTGTAGAAATTACTTCGGCACTTACGTCACCCGTAACGATGTTACAGATATCCACGTAATGTTTCATCACCGCTTCTTTGCCGGCAATTCCAACTTTCGCCATCAGCGATGGGTTAGTAGTTACTCCGTCGAGTACTCCGAGTTCCTGTGCTTCTTTGATCTGAGCGAGATCAGCGGTGTCGATGAAAAATTTCATGGTTGTGTGTTTTTACGAGTGCGAATTTACTCTAAAACCTTAAAGGTTTTTAGAAACCTTTAAGGTTTTAATCAACGATAAAGCTCGTAATACACACAGTCCAGCACCTTTCCATCGTGCGAACGAAAATCACGTTTTGCAAGACCTGCTTCACGTGCGCCCAGCTTATTCGCGACAGCAATCGAAGCTTTATTCTCGGGCCAGATCCGCATGGTGATTTTCTCCAGCTTCAGTGTTTGAAATCCCCATTTTGCGAAAAGCTGTGCGGCTTTCGTTGCAAGACCTTTTCCGGCGTGTTCTGCAGTGATGAAATATCCCATATCACATTTCGGAACAGTCCAATCGAATTTCGTGAAGAGAATATGTCCGATTAATTTTTCATCAGGCGCAAAAATTCCGCAAACAAGAATTAATCCATCGCGACGTTCACTTTGTTTTTCGAGAATGTATTTGCGCGTGCGGATCATCGTGGCAGTGCCTTGAACCGACTGCGGAAAAGTATGGATGAGATCGTCCCGGTTTTCTTTCATCATCCTGTGCAGAGGATGAGAATCGCTCATCGCATACGAGCGAATGACGAGTTGTGGATCTTCAATGAGTGGAACCGGGATTTTCACGCCAAGGCAAAAAAAGTGGGTAAGCTACTTACATCGCACCGCTACAACCACTTACCCTTGCTCCCTTCCGGACCTGGGGGATTCAGCAGGAGCTGGTCGTATAAGACTTACCCGGTACAAAGGTAGAAAAAGTTTACAGTTCGCAGTTAAATAGTTCAGCGTTCACAGTTAAATGGTTGGCCGGATGCAGCGAAGTGATGGAGTATTGAATTATCACGACTCAACGCCAAACAACAGTGAACTGAATAACTGTGAACTGCGAACGTGATAATTTCTGTTAAGCTGAGCGACTGAAATTTAGGTGTTTGTGCCCATCCTGCGCTTTATTCTATCTTTGCTGCACCATGAAATCCTGACGTTTACAGTCAGGATTCACGAATTCCTTATTGAAAAATATTTTCTCATGAGTAAAACACGTTTCTCTCACGCAGCAGCCTTCGGTCTTGCGGCAGGAATGGCATCAATTGCACTTGCATTGTTGCTTTACCTACTTACAGGTCCAATGTCCGCATGGAATTATTTGTCGTACGTTATTGCGCTCGTAATTTTTGGTCTCGGTGCAAAAAAGTGGGCGACACAGGAAAGCGGCGGATACATAACGTTTGGCAAAGCATACATGCACATGTTGATTCAGGCAATCATCTATTCTGTCATGATGGCCATCTGGACTTACGTGTTCTTCGTTTATATTGCCCCACACTCCATCGAGAATATGTTGCTGATGATGGAAGTGCAGTGGGAAGAACAAGGAATGGACCAAGCGCAAATTGACACCATGCTGGAAATGACCAGCAAATACATGACTCCGGTATCAATGACAATGTGGGCACTGTTTATGAATATCGGATTCTTCGCGCTTGTGAATCTTATCACAGCGGCTGTGGTGAAAAAAGATCCGCCTCCCGCACAATTCATGCCTCCTTCGGAAGTTCCTTACCAGAACACGCCTCCACAACAGTAGTATGCAGATATCAGTTGTAGTTCCGCTTTATAACGAAGACGAATCTCTTCCTGAGCTTCACGATTGGATCGTGAAAGTGATGGCAGCGAATAACTTTTCGTACGAAATTGTTTTTGTTGACGATGGAAGCAAAGACAAATCGTGGAAAGTGATTGAGTCGCTGTCTGAAAAGAATCCATGCGTTCGCGGAATCAAGTTCAGAAGGAATTACGGAAAATCTGCGGCACTACAAACCGGATTTGAAGCATGTAAAGGCGATGTTGTTGTTACAATGGATGCCGATCTCCAGGACAGTCCGGAAGAAATTCCTGATTTGTACAAGCAGATTATTACCGACGGATTTGATCTTGTTTCCGGCTGGAAGCAGAAACGTTACGATCCTATCACGAAAACGCTTCCTACGAAATTGTTCAATTGGGCGGCGAGACGGATGTCGGGTATTCACCTGCACGATTTCAACTGCGGACTGAAAGCATATCGTCATGACGTGGTGAAGAGCATTGAAGTGTACGGAGAAATGCACCGATACATTCCGGTGATTGCGAAACGTGCAGGCTTCACGAAAATAGGAGAGAAAGTTGTTGCGCATCAATCGAGAAAATACGGCACCACGAAATTCGGACTCGAACGTTTCGTCAACGGATTCCTCGACCTGGTTTCAATTTCCTTCGTTACGAAATTCGGAAAACGCCCGATGCACTTTTTTGGATTGCTCGGCACACTCATTTTCATGATCGGTTTTTTCGCCGCAGCATGGTTGGGCGCGCACAAGCTCTGGATTGTCTATCACAATGGCGTTGCAGAACGCGTAACTGAAAGTCCGTGGTTCTACATTGCGCTCACGTGTATCATT
>CAYUTR010000366.1:0-4866 GCA_964447465.1 uncultured Chryseobacterium sp. | reverse complement strand
CACGCATCAACCATACCGACACGTTTCTTTCACGGATTACAGTGTAAATCTGGTAAGCAAGACTTCCTGCCATGAACAAGGCAATTTCAAATGGGAAAAAGCGATAACTCCACGGATCCCAGCTCCAGAATTTTTCGGTGTACACGAAGTAACGATACGTCAGACTGGCCAGCACAATGATCAGCTGCAACCACCATCTTCTTCGGACAAGAAACGGAGCAAACAGGTAAAACATCACTTCAAGTCCGAGTGTCCAGATCTGCGGAACGAAAAGCATATTCGCAGTCATGGGTTTGTAATTGAGCGCTTGCTTCGTCCAAATGAGATGACCGGTTTCGCGACTGACTCCGGTGAAAAACATCCAGTCGCTGCCGAACATAAACAGGTTCGCGAATATGGCGAATGCAATTACTGTCCAGTGAATATTATCAGGTTGCGCGATCCAGCCATAGAGATAAAGTGGACGGCCCCAACCAAGGTAACTGACGAATGAAACTGCAACCGCAAGGAGCAACACCACCCAGTACAAAGGATACAGGCGAAGAAAACGATTCGTGATAAAGAGTTTCCATGAGCCGGCCTGACCTTTGTATTTTTCATTCAGGATGAGCGCCATGTAAAAGCCGGAGATGATGTAGAATGCCTGTACCGCTACTGTACCGCCGGTCATCTTTTGTCCGAAAAGATAATAGGAGTGGTACACCACAACGGCAATCGCGAGTAAGGCTCTAATCAGTCCCAACGGTTCTAAGTTCTAGGTTCTAGGTTCCAGGTTCTATGCACGTACTAATATTTAAAACTTAGAACATAGAACTTAGAACCTTATCCGTGGATGGATTCGCTTTTACCATAATTGGCAATAACCGTTGCTTCATAAGCGAGAAAATCCTCCCAACGCTTATCAACATCAACACCTTGTCCGTACTTGCGTGCGAAACCAATGAACGTGGTGTAGTGATTTGCTTCGCTGATCATAAGATCGCGGTAGAAGTTGGAGAGGAATTCATCCTTGATATTTTCTGAAAGTACACGGAACCGTTCACAGCTTCTTGCTTCGATCATGGCGGCGAGCAGTAAACGATCAACGTAACTTTCTTCGCGGCGACGGTTAGGAAGCTGAATAAACTTGCGCAACTCGTTCACGTAATTATCTTTTCTTTCCTTGCCGAGAATTCCTCCACGTGAAATGATAATATCGTGTACCATCTTGAAATGAGAAATTTCTTCCTGCACAATTATCGTCATGGCAGTCACAAGATCAGAATACTCCGGAAAGTTTACGATGATGGATATAGCATTCGACGCAGCTTTCTGTTCGCAGTACGCGTGATCAGTGAGAATTTCATCGATGTTGCTTTCAACGATATTCACCCAGCGTGGGTCGGTGGCAAGTTTCAGTCCAAGCATATCACAATTGTGATTTAAGAATTATGATTGGCGATTTCAACGGAGATCAGGTTGCGGAAGTGCTTCGCTCGAAGTGCCTTTTGTAAAAATACGGAGTAGTGGTCCGCTGATGATGCTGGTGAGCAATGCCATTACAACCAAAGCCACATACATTTTGACATCGATCACTCCTGCTTTGTAGGCAAGTGTTCCCAGAATAATTTCCATTGCCCCGCGTGCATTGAGGCCGAAGCCGACTGCGAATGCTTCTTTGCGCTTAAGTCCACCCATCCATGCACCAAGACTCGCTCCTGCCACTTTACAGAATACAGCAAGGAAGAACACGAGCGCCACAAGTTGCAGATCAAAGTTTGCGATGAAGTTTACTTTTAATCCTATGCCTACGAAAAAAAGAGGAGCGAAAATATTCGTCACGAACTGGTGAATGATTTCACGGGCTTCTTCGCGGAGGTGAGCTGAATCGCCAATAGCAATTCCCATAATGAATGCACCAAGAATAGCATGTAACCCGATGTATTCTGTAAAAGCTGCACCGAGGAAACACAACCCGAGACACAACGAAAGCACACCACCTGGCCATGATAATTTCTTCTGAATCCAAGGCAATGCAAGATTGATCAAACGCTTTCCAACCACGAGCATGAATAATCCAAAGCCCAGAATCAAGCCAACCGTTGTCCAGGGATTTGAAATTTCCGCTTGTGCACCTGCAAGGCTCAATACGAGTGAGAACAACAACCAACCGATCAGATCATCGAAGATTGCCGCAGCCATAATGATCATCCCTATTTTTGTTTTATAGAGATTCAGATCCATGAGGATGCGCGCAATGACCGGAATCGCTGATACCGCCATTGCAATTCCGAAGAACAATGCATATACGTGTTTCTCGGTTGTCAGCATGTTAAACATCCCTGGCATGTACCACACCGCTGCGAATCCAAGTCCTAAAGGAATGATCATACTGGTAACGCTAGTGAGAATTGCCGTACGTCCCTGCTTGAGAACAACCTGCAGCTGCACCTCCATCCCGGCAACAAACAGAAGCATGATAACTGCTAGTTGAGTGATGCCATCCATCGCAATTTTCACAGCACCTTGCCTCGGAAAAAGAGTAGTGAGTTCGGTGTGAAAAAAGTAATCGGAAATTGTAGGTCCCAAAAGTATGCCCACGAAAATTTCCCCAAGCACAACCGGCAGCTTGAATTTCTTTCCGAACTCCGCGAAGAGACGCGAAAGAATCAGCATCGATCCTATCGACAATAAGAGAATAACAATGTCATTTGTCTGCAGCTTCATACTATTCCTCTGCTACGCGTGAGTGTACAACCAACACATTGCATGGAAGATCTTCCATGATATATTCCATGTTGTGAGGAAAAATGCGGTCGAGCAATCCGTACGGAACATCCGGCGAATTGATCACGAGTAAGTCCGACTTTTTGGTTTCGGCATACTGACGAACTGCAAATCCTGGTTTTCCTTTTATCTGTTTCTCGGAGATTTCAACGCCACCTTCTTTTGAAATGCTTGTGACGATTTCATGAATCTTTTCCGCCTCGCCTTGAGTGAGCTCCTTCTTAATTTTGATTGATTCGCTCGCTGTAGATTCGCTTGCTACGGTCATAGCCAGGCCCTGCTGTTGAATTTCCGTGACAATAGTTACTGCTTTAGCGCTGTTGCGGATCGCGAAATAAACTCCAGTGCGGATTGTATGCGTTGTTTTTGCGCTTTCTTCAGCGTTTACAACAATTTTCCGGTACCGTGTTCCTTCCAGTTTTGGTTCGGTGAGCAACAGCACAGAACACTTTGCCTTACGGCTGAACTTCCGTGCAATCGAGCCGAGATAATATCGCAGGATATTCTCCTTTTTCATCGCGCCCATCACCAGCAAATCCACAACGTGCAGTTTGCAGAGATGCAACAAAGTCTGCACCGGCTCTCCGTCGTTCCACACCACGCGCGCTTTGTTCTCATCAATTCCACACTTCTGCATGAGTTCGGAAAGTGTGTGTTCTTTTTCCCGTGTGCGTTCGCCTACATGAAGAAGTATGAGCTGTGCGCCGAACTTTGTCGCGAGTATTTGCGCCTCCGCTATAACGTGTTCAATGCGAGGGGAAAACGCTACAGCCACTCCTATCGTTTCAAACGGCCAGGAGGGTCGATTCTTGAGTTTTGTGTAGTCCATGAGTGTAGCCAAAGATACAGGTTCTCGGTTGCCTCCCACGCTCATCGCGGCGTCGCAACGACGCGGCGACGCAGCGCAAATTAATAAGAGCGGGTGTTTGAAGCCCCGCATACTGTACAAATGAGTCTCCATCCCCTATTTCCATTGCAATCAATCAAAAAACGTTGCGTCGCTGCGGTAAGAGCGGCATGCAGATCAAGAACAACCAAGTCGTCGTGTACTGCCCATTTCCCGTGGGCATTATTTAGAAAACAACGGGCTTCGTTTCCCCGTATCTCCCTGTAGAATCCCGCGCCAACATCGAGAGGCCAGATACTTTTTTCAACAATCTTTTCGATGGATTGCACAGTCGCATCGTCACTTGTATGCATTTGACCGCTATCGGAAATACGCACAAAAAACCTTAAAACCTTCGGTCTTTAATTTGCGTTACTAAGGTGACGAAGAAATTAACGAGCAGTAGAATATTAACACACCCATTATGAAGAAAGCCGTATACATTGTAGAAGATAATCCATTGTTTGTGCTGATGTTGAATTACCGGTTTGACGAGTGGAGTAATATTCGCCTCACTCACTTCACATCTGCAGAGGAATGCATAAGACATGTTGAATCACACGACACACATCCCATGTTATATGTGCTCGACTTCCAGCTTCCGGGGATGAACGGACTGGATGCCTTGAAACAAATCAAGATTTTGGATACCGATTCACGCGTAGCTATTCTATCTTCGACACTTAATCAGGAAGTTACGCTTGCACTCATGCAGGCCGGCGCTGAGGTTGTGATCGAAAAACGCGATCGTTATCTCGAAAAGCTTTGCCGGTTGCTGGGAGAAGAATCGTAAGCGGCTTCCCCAAAAGCTGCTGAATGCGGATTCTTATTCTGGTGCTGCTAAGCATAACTTCTTTCCTGCCGGGCTTTTCGCAGAATGTGAAAGGATTGTACGTGAACCAGTTCTCGTCAATTCTTGGCGACATTCCTGCGGAGGACAGTCTGCTCAACTATTCACAGGTAAATGGTTTCAATTACCTCGCGCTGTACGAACTGCATATTGTTCATGCACAAACTGATCTCACCAGTTTTTCTGCTGCTGCCCCACTCGCTGCGTTCATTAACAAAGCGAAAACGCAGTACGGGATTCTGAATGTGGGAGCGATTGCGGAGAATTATTGGTTTTTCGAAAACCGAATTCACGTTTACAATCAGCTGCATTCAAACACGAATGAAAAGTTCGATGTGTTCAATCTCGAATTTGAATTCTGGAT
>CAYUTR010000365.1:0-4874 GCA_964447465.1 uncultured Chryseobacterium sp. | reverse complement strand
GTGAAATGACGTAGGGAGTGTCTCATTTCGTAAGTGTTTGGTGCGGCTGTTGGAAGCCACGGTGTTTGCTTGGCTAATATATAACAAACCACCTGATTACCAATGAATTTATATCAACAATGGTTAATAAAAAAAGCGGGTTTTTCAACCCGCTTTTTTTAAGAATTATGCTGTTTTTATTTAGCGAATTAAGTTGACGTGACCGATCATACGATGGTAGAATCCAGTGTATAACTCAGTATACGTGATACGCCAAACATACGTGTCAACCTGGCAAACGTTTGGATGTCCTTGAACGCGTCCATCCCATCCTTTGTAGATATCAGTTGACTCAAAAATCAGATTACCCCAACGATCGAATACATACATGTGAAAATCCTCAACATATTCACCGTATGCGAAGAAGATATCGTTTTTGCCATCACCATTCGGGGTGAATGTATTCGGAACATAAATGGTTGCTTCCGGAACAATTACAACTGCATGCTCAGTTGTATCAGCGCAACCGTATTGGTTCACAACAATAAGAGTTACATAAAATGCGCCGGTGTCATCGTACATATTCACAACATCGCCGCAATTCAAATCTGTCATGACATTGCCGTCACCAAAATCCCAATGGCAAGTGTCTCCACCAATACTAAGATTGTCAAAACCGATATTGGCCTCCTGCATTGTGGTTGGCATCGGGGTAAGAATAGTAAAAGATGCAACCGGATCCGGATAAACCTGGATGTACGCAAATTGTGTTGTTGAATTTATACAACCGTTGATATCGACAACCGCAAGAGTTACGTCATACAATCCCATTGGACCATAACAATGTGATGCTAATCCTGCAATACTTGTATCTCCATCACCAAATTGCCAGAGACAAGTTGCGATCGGAGGATTTGAAAGCGGAGTGAAGTTTACACAAACAGGTGAGCAACCTGCAAGATCATCGCCGAGGAATGAAACAACTGGAATTGGATTAACAGTTACTGTAATCAATCCCGTGTCGGCCTGATTTCCGCATGCGTCACTTACAACACAAGAATAAGTTGTAGTTGTATTTGGTGTAACGGTAAGTGTACTCGTATTACCCGGGCCGTTCAGCCAGTTGTAAGAATATGGAGGCGCGCCTCCAGTAGGTGTCATGCTGAGAGTTGTACTTCCTCCAAGACAAACAGAAGGTGGAGCAGATGGTCCGGCGTTAATCGGTATCAAAGCTGGTTCGGTGATTGTGTAAGTGAAAGAACCTGTGCAGCCAAACCCATCAGTACAGCTAACCGAATAAACACCTGCTGTAAGATTTATAGCACTTCCAGTAGACGAAACATTGGGCGACCAGGTGTAGGTGAAAGGACCGGCACCAACCGGCGTGAATGTAGCAGATCCATTGTTGCCACCATTACACAACACATTTACCTGTGATGTTGCAAAAGAGAGTGCCCCGGTGCCAAGAACGACTAAAGTATCTGTTATTGTATTCGGACATCCAAGACCATCAGTGACAGTTACAATGTATTGACCGGGAGGTAAATTAGTAGCTGTCGACGTATTCTGAACAGGGACTGTATTCCAAACGTAAGTAAAGGGACCGGTACCACCATTTACAGTAACTGTTGCGCTTCCGTTAGAAGCTGAGCATGTACTAGGAGTAGTTGTCGGCGTGAGTGTAAACGGTGTGACAGCGCTGCATGAACCGCAGTTCGACTGGAAGTATAGTCCCATCAAGCAGAAATTGTAGCAATCACCGGATGAGTTAACGTCGAATGCTGCGCTGGTTTGATTAGCTGCAACAGTAGTCGGTTGATCGACAAAATTCCACCAGTCTTCAGTAATGGTAAATGGTGCGCTACCGTTCATACTGAGTTGTGCACCTAATCCCTGTAGATCGGCAATTGCCATGAATGCTCTTGAGGAACATGTTCCCATGTTACAAGCAGTGAAGTTATTGATGGTTTGCGTTGTAACACCCCCGTTGATCACAACACAACCATCCCAAATAACGATGTCGCCCTGAAATGTTGCAGTCGGATCAGTCCAGATTACCATCATGGTGGCACCATCAACATCGTTCATTCCCGCAGATGAAAGGCTTGTTGGAAATCCACTAAGCATGTAATTTCCGTTGCCGCTAATGCACGATGTTACATCTGCACGATAAGAGTGAGTTCCGCTATAGCCCCAGCACTTATCCTGGTCGCTACCGATCAATGTCATCGGGAAATTACTTGTAGCAGCAGCCGGATTTGTGACGGTTAGATTTATCGCCACACCGTTACCGGATGCATCACACCATACATAGGCTTTCAGAATTGTTGCAGTCGCCGGAATTCCTGCAATTGCAAATGCCGCTGGCTGAGGAAGTCCAACCGGAGAATAACGCTGACCAATTTTTTGTGAAACCGCGGTGTAATTCAGTCCGCATGCATTCGCCTGAAAAGTTGGACCAAGCACGGTACTGCCATCCATAGGAGTAAGCGGGTCACCAACGCGAGCGTTGCTGTTTACAGGTGCAACAGGATTGTTTCCGTTTTCTGGTGTAGAACCTTGTTGAGCAGACACATTGATTGATGCCAACGCAACAAAAATTGCAGCGAAAATGCGTAGAGTAGTGTTTGCCATGTAATTTGCCCATAACAAAGCTAGCAAAATTCGTCGAACGTACAACTGTATTCGTCGAAGATTTAGCCCATTTTACGGACCAAATCGGCGGTTCTGACGATAAGAACGTGGACTGCGGCTGAATCGGCAGGAGACAGCGTATAGCGTTTCAGCATGAGGTCCTCATACTGCTCAACCACTTCATTTATAGTGTGCTCGCTCATTTTTATGAGGCGCAACTTATAACCGAGTGAGTTCAGCGAAATTTCTTCGCGCCGCATTTTTGCAACACCAGCAATTCTCGCAATGAGTGCTTCGTATAGATTGTTCACTGCAGGAACAACTAATCCTGTTTGGAGATATTGTGTTGCGCCGTGGATCAATGCGTTCGCCTGATCGAGTGAAGTGTCGGGTGGCGGAAGATATTCTGAGTCATCGATGACGGCCGAGAGACGAGCTTCTTCTTCGGCTTTGCGTTGTTTCTGTTTTTTTCTCCGACGATAAAAAACAAATCCTCCAATAGGTAACACGATCAGACCTGCGATGATTGTAACGATCAGGGAAGTGTTATGCGCTTTGTCTTTTTTCTCGAAGAAGGAATTCGGAAGATTGTTTGTTACATCAGGAGTGATTTTATTGCCCGGGGCTACGTGCAGGCGGAATGAATCAGAAGTAAGTGTGATGTATTGTTTTTTCTTGGGGTCAAAATAGCTGAATGCAATTCCGGAAAGATCAAACGAACCTTCCTGTTCCGGTGTGATGAGATACGTGTACACTTTCCCGGTTTCTGTGGCGCGATAATCGTAGTCGTCGGCGTAATCGTATTCATATGTAATACTGTCCTCTGCAGAAACAACAGAAGCGCGCATACCGGCAGGTACCGACAACTGAGGTGTCATCATGAACTGAAAGTTTCCTGTCCCTGTGATATACATTGTGTATGTCACAGGCTCCCAACATTTCGTAGAATCTTTTGAGAGGGAACATTTGATTTTGTACTGGCCTACATCACCGGCGTAACCAGGCAATGTATCGTGCGCCGGAAGATCGAGAACGGTGATGCTAGTTGGCTCGGAGATCAAATCAAACGTCAGATCGTCGGAACCGTAATCGTAAACATCATCGCTATAACTTGAGAGGTAGCAGGTATACGTGTAAGTCGGCAGTTGCAAAGTTCCGGTTGCATTCGGGTACAGAAATTCTGTGTGAATCGTCTGTCGGCGAAAACGTTTACCATCGATGTAAACTGTGGTATCGTTCGACCGTGTATAATCAGCATCAGGTTCACTCCAGAAGCCGCTATATGAAGTTGCAGTAGGGTAACTTCCGCTCACGGAGTAATCATATGAACTATAGAGGTAGAGATTCATGCGCACTTTTTCTCCAGCGTACACCGTGCTCTTTTCAGGAATCACGCGCATGAATACCATTCCATTGCTCATGGGATTATCGCCCGCTTCAACGTGAATATGCAGTGCGTTCGAATAAACTCTTCGCGAACCAGCTTGAATCCATGCGGGACCGATCGTGTAGTCGCCAGCACTAATGGCCTTCATGGTGTAGGTCTGCCTGATCACCGCATTCTTGTTCGACGTGTTGTAGTTGAAGCTTTCAGAATGCGAAAGAGTAACGAGTCCGGCAACATCAGGCAGCGTTGCGTAATTCGTGAAGTTGCCTAACTCTCCGTCTAACTCAATTACAAACTGATCGTCCGTAGTAATTGTGTCCTTGTTTACGGAGAGCGTGATGGACTGTGCAGACAAAACAATACTACACAGCAGAAAAGTCGCTGTAACCACAAAGCGCGAAAGGGAAGCAGGTGTTACCAATCTTTATCGCGGCTTGGTTTATAGGTACTTTCTGAACCGTTTTGGTTCATGCGCTGTCGTGTTTTCTGCTCGGAATCTCTCAGTGCTGCCATTACTTTTTTTGCTTCATCGACAGACATACTTTGCTTCTTCGGATCGAGTGGTTTGGTCGGCGTTCCATTCGGATCTTTTTTTCCGTTTTTCGGATCATTCGGATCAACCGCCTGTTTGTTTCCGTTTGAATCTTTTTTCAGGTATTTACCGTTCGGGTCTTTCTTCACGCTCATCATCGTGTCCTTCAATCCTTCTTTTTTCACTTTGATCATGTGCTGCGCCATTGCAAGATTGTGACGTGCGGCTTCATCGTTCGGATTATTTTTCAGTGCTTCTTTGTACGATTGCTCTGCTTCTTCATATTTGCCTTGTTCGAACTGTGAATTTCCGAGATTGAAGTTTGCACGATTAAGTGTGTCT
>CAYUTR010000364.1:0-4895 GCA_964447465.1 uncultured Chryseobacterium sp. | reverse complement strand
GGAACTTCAATGGTTCTTGCTTACAAAGCAATGTTGCTGAAAGGTAAACCGCGTCATGTACACATTGTTGCTGTTATTGCAAGCACGTTGGGCGTAGAATACGTCCGCAAAAATATGCCCGACAACACTACCATCTGGTGCTGCGGAATCGATGAAGAGCTCACGGCCCAGTCGTACATCGTACCTGGCCTTGGTGATGCGGGTGATCTCGCGTTCGGCGAAAAACTTTAAATTATAATGGAACCGCCTGTTGAAGAAATCACGCAATGGCTGAAAATATTGGAGGTGACTCTGATCGCCAGTGTGAAATTTCTTTTGGCACCTTTCGAAGCAGAACGACACGGGATGTCGTTTTGGGAATCGTTTCTCTACACAACAGGTGGCGGCACACTCGGAATTTTTGTGTTCTATTACTCCGGACATTTCATCTCCCGATGGTGGACGCACAACGTCGCTAAAATAAAATCATTCTTTACGCGTCGCCCTGTCTCTGATTTCGAGGGCGAGAATAAAAAAGTGATGACGCGCACGAATAAGCTGATCATTCGTGTCAAGAATAAATTCGGACTCGCAGGAGTTGCTTTTGTAACGCCCTGTTTGATTTCCATTCCGATCGGAACATTGGTAGCGGTTACAATTTATCGCAAACGCAAGCCTGTGATTCTTTACCTGATGATTTCATTGGTGCTGTGGTCGTTCTTCCTGAACTGGCTCGCGCAATACCTCGCACTTTCACAATACATTCCGGAAGCATTGCAGAGTCATGAGTAAGTACAAGCACGTTTTTTTCGATCTCGACCGCACGTTGTGGGATCTTGATCGCAATGCAACAGAAGCCTTGTCGGATATTTATGCGAAGTACGATCTGAAAGGTCGCGGGATTCCCGATGTTAACGCGTTTGTGCTTCACTACAACGAGTACAATGAATTGTTGTGGGACCGTTATCGCCGCAAGCTTATTGACAAAAACACATTGCGTGCATTACGTTTCAAACAAGTGTTGGCGCATTACGGAGTGAAGGATCAGAAACTATCTGACAATGTAGAGCAGGATTTCATTCATGAAGCACCGCGCCGAAAGCATCTTGTTCCCGGCGCAAAAGAATTGCTCGATCATCTCGCTTCTGATTTCAAGCTGCACATCATCACCAACGGCTTTCCGGAAACACAAGCCTACAAAATGGAGCACAGCGGACTCACTCCGTATTTTGATGTGATTGTAACTTCAGAAGGCAGCGGTCACGCAAAACCCGATCGCAAAATATTTGATCACGCACTCAAGCTTGCTAAAGCCACCAAGGAAGAATCGATTATGATTGGTGATGATTTGGCGGTGGATATTGTTGGCGCAAGAAATGCAGGTTGGGCGCAGATTTTTTATAATCCGCAAGGAGGTGGGCACAATGAAGTGGTGCTGCATGAGGTGAAGAGCCTGGAAGAAATCAAATCGCTCGTTTAATCATTTTATTATCACCAGCGTTTTGCCTTCGCTTTTCTGCCTACTCGTTTGAAGGTTGTAGGAATACGTTCCGGGCGCAAGGTCATTTGATGAAATAAGTAATTCGCTGAATGTATTATCCACGCTGAATCGTTTGACTTCATTTCCCAACACATCGTAGAACACTAATTCTCCTTGCGTTTCTCCTTCAGGAAGTGTGAACGGAATGGTGGTTGTGTTGTTCGTCGGATTCGGATAAGGATTCTGCATTTCCGGGCCACTGATAATATTCGGATCGTTGCTCATGGGATCTCCTGAGCATGATCCATTGACATATTGTTCGTTCTCCAGCCTGCCCGGGAGACAATAGACCAGACTTGTGCGGATAGGTCCATTGTTATACCACAGGATCAGTTTTGTTCCACTGTCGGAATTAAATATGGGAACCGAAACAGGGTTGCCGAAATTTCCTCCAAGTCCATAATAAAATGTGGCACTATCAACCGAGAGTAAAGTATTGCCAAACTCATCATAGATCTTCGTGTCATAATGTCCCGGAGGTACCGGATTTTGCCAAATGATCGCAGCATATTCAATGTCCGTACTGTCATTGTCAAACAGCCGTTCGGTTACGTATTGAATTGTAATACTGTATGCATTAGGTTGCGGAGGAACTGTAATGATTTTGTAAATGGAATGATTCAGATTGTAGATTCTTATCTGCGTGGTAGGCGCGTCATAATAGACATACTTGTATCCCGAATATTCCAGATGGATGAAACGGAGTTGTGTGGGATAATTAGTAGTCTCCTGAACGATTTGCGCATTAACACTGAATGACAAACAGGAAAGAAGAAATAACAAAGACAGATGTTTGATCATGACAAACGGCGTTATGGTGTAATGCTAATATAGTTAGAAGTAGGGTGTCCTTGACAATTGCTTTTATTGGCACAAAGCCACAATTCCCCACGCAATCCATCCTCCGAAAATCACAAACACGGAATAAATTCCGCTGCCGGTCCGTTTTGTTTTAACTCCCCAGATAGCGAGTAAAACAAAAACAGTATAAGCGACGAGATCTGTCCACACCAGCACCTTCATCAGCGGAATAAAACTCCATTTTGCTGCGAAGATGTTGATGTAACCGAAGAAAATGTTGAGACCGATTGCCCACGCGAGCCAAAATTTACTCCAGTAGTCGAGTTTGAATTCAACCGAAAATATTTTCGTCCATTCGTTCAGCATTTTTCTGCCGAAGGATTCGTTGAAGAGGCCGAGCATCAGTATTGATCCGAACAGATTCCAGGAACCTAGTGCGAGTAAATAATTGTTCATGAGATTGGTTTTGATCGAATCATCGGATTATTTCTCGTCGCGACAGTAAACACCCGACTGGTCCACCGGATATTTCTTCTCCAGATCAACATTATTAAAACTCTCTGCTGATCCCCATCCAAAAAACTTCTGAAAGAAGGGCAGGAGCTTGCTTGTTTTGATAGCTTCAAGAAAATATACTTCGTGTTCCTTTTCTTTCATACCCATGTCGTACAACAACTGATCGTGCGCGGTGATACCAAGCGAATTGAACATCTGTTTCATGCGGAAGTATTCGCAAACGTTTCCGCTTTCTAACCTTCCTGCAAAGTAGAAGGGCATGAACCAACCAATAACGTAGCAACTCGCGGAAATAATTCTCCCGATGACATGCATTTTCGTTTCATGAAATTTCGAAATGGGTACATCGTATAACTTCATGAGTGCAAGCACTTCTGCGCGGTGCTGCCACTCGTCGTTTTCGATTTCTTTGATACGACGCTTTTCTTCTTTGTTCCGAACTGCTCCACCATGACCGATGTATGCAAACGCTGCGGCTTTCTCGCCGGAGTAAGCCATTTGCATGAGTTTATTGAGTTCGGGGTGGTTCAGCTTCACGAACTCGAAGTTAATTATTTACCACATAGAAAAATGCGAAGTATGTTGTTTGCTAAAGTCGTTTCGTGAAAAACGAAACGCCGACATAGAGCACATAGGGAAGTACATTGCCTGTTAAAGTATATTCGCGAAAAGCGAATCTCCCACATAGCGCACATAGAGACGTGCACGCTATGTGTACTATGTGGGAAGCGGCTTGCCGCGCCTTTTAGAAAACAACGGTTCATGAAAACTATGTGGTAAAAATTAAGCTGAATTCAACTTGTACAGCATCAACTGCGCAATCGTTTCGGCTCTGCTCGCAGCTTCATCTGCTTTTGGTCCGGAAAAATTCTCCGCGATAGTCTGTTTCCACAAAGCTAACCAGCGGTCAAAGTGTTTCTGCTCTAATGGTGAACGTTGATTGAGCTTCACGTGCGCTTCCATGGGATTGCCCTTGTACTCGCTGTTGCCAAGAAGAATTCCCAACCAGAATTCTGCGATGAGTGGAATGTGCTTTTCAAAATCGAGTTGCACGACTTTTGTGAAGAAGTGCCCGATTACTTCATCCGGAATTGCTTTTTCATAGAACAACGTCACCAATCTCAAAACATCCTCTTTCGATTCTATGTCGCTCTTTGTTTCCACGGTGTAAAAGTAGGGAGAATTGGAACGCGGATTTTTGATGTCCGTTCGGTGTTAGTCCTTCGAAGGATGACTCGGGTGAATAAAATGTTCGAGAATTGGATCGACGCGGATGTTTGATCGCTGGAGCGATCAAACTCTACTCACTAGTTTATCTCATAAAATCCAAAAAACCACATCCGGTATTTACCGAAATGATCCTTGCGAAGCGATTAGAAAACAACGAACGTAAAAATCCGCGTTCCTTTTTACTTCCAACCGTTGCGAGTCTTCAACGTGGTTATATGTGCAAGATGATGATCGCAATGCCACGCATACAACATTGTAGCCTGATCGAGACGATACGTAGTGCCGTATTCGGGATGAACATAATGGCGATTAAAATCTTCCGGCTTCATTGCACGGATTAATACTCCCAACCGTAAGTGAACGCCATCGAGAATTTTCAAAGCAGAATCAATCGGCAATTTGTAATCCGGTAATTCAGCGAAAAGATTTTCCTGGTACGGTTTAATTGTCGTTCCGTCTTCCGTCAACGTGAGCTTGAAACGAACAATCGCATTCATGTGACTGTCGGCGCAGTGATGGACAACCTGTCGGATTGTCCAACCTTCAGGACGATACTGCGTGTCGAGTTGTTCGTCGCTGAGCGTAAGTACTTCTTTTTTGAGACGTGCCGGGAAAAATTCGATACGTGAATTGCATTCAGTAATCTGTGCTGCTGTTACTAATTCTGGTTTTACGAATTTGCCGATTGGGAAGCGGAGGGCGTCGAGTTCGGTTTGTTGCATGAACAAAGTTCGGAATTTCGCACGAAGATTGTGGCTATGGTACGCGGAAAGGACGGAAAATACTGATCAAACGGATTTTATCTTTGCGTTCCTTTGCGGCTTAGCGT